>NZ_JAUBRP010000098.1:15836-20547 GCF_036701935.1 Microcoleus sp. M2_D5
GAGCGGTAATAATTTGATAGGCAATATCACCGTCATCTAGAATGTCATTTACTCCCGTAACGGTGACAGTTTGGGGACTACTCCAGTTAGCATTCGTGAACGTTAAACTCGGTTGATCTACATTACCTTCAGCGGTGTTACTGCTAGTTAATCCGACCGTCACATCTGCCGTAGGCTGACTGTCTAGAACTACAGTAAAAGTAGCTGTACCCAGCGCTTCCGTAGTTGTTAATCCGCTGGTAGGAAAGATCGAAATACCTGGCGGTGTCGGCGCGATATCGTTGTCTAGGTTGGTGACAGAGACATCCGATGGGTTGAGATTGTTGTAGTTCGGGTCGGTACTGGTAGCTGGAGCGGTAATAATTTGATAGGCAATATCACCGTCATCTAGAATGTCATTTACTCCCGTAACGGTGACAGTTTGGGGAATATTCCAGTTAGCATTCGTGAAAGTTAAACTCGGTTGATCTACAGTACCTTCAGTGGTGTCATTGCTAGTTAATCCGATCGACACATTTGCCGTAGGCTGACTGTCTAGAACTACAGTAAAAGTAGCTGTACTCACCGGTTCGGTAGTTGTTAAACCGCTGGTAGGAAAGATCGAAATACCTGGCGGGGGGGGCGGAATATCGTTGTCAAGGTTGGTGACAGAGACATCCGCTGGGTTGAGATTGTTGTAGTTCGGGTCGGTACTGGTAGCTGGAGCGGTAATAATTTGATAGGCAATATCGCCGTCATCTTGGAGGTCATTTACTCCCGTAACGGTGACAGTTTGGGGAATATTCCAGTTAGCATTCGTGAAAGTTAAACTCGGTTGATCTACAGTACCTTCAGTGGTGTCATTGCTAGTTAATCCGATCGACACATTTGCCGTAGGCTGACTGTCTAGAACTACAGTAAAAGTAGCTGTACTCACCGGTTCGGTAGTTGTTAAACCGCTGGTAGGAAAGATCGTAACGCCTGCGGTATCGTTGTCGATGATGGTGAAACTACCTGTAGTAGTTGTTCCTAACGCCATGCCTGCCGATGGATTGCTAATAGTTAGGTTGGCAGTTTCGTCAATTTCGTCAATAAGGTCGTCGGCAATGGTGAAAATGGCTTGTCCGCTGGTTGCCCCGTTGGGGATGGTGATTTGGCTGGGAATAGTGCCGGTGAAATCCGCGGCAGTGACACTGCCTGTTAAGCCGAGGTTAACGGTTTGGTTGCCGGCTACAGGTGCCGTGGTAGTAGCGGTGACGGTGATGCTGGTTGTTCCCGCTTCGGTGCCGGTGGTGGGGCTAACTGAGAGGTTGACAGTGAGAAAATCGTTGTCAGTAATCGCAATATTTTGAGTAGTGGTTGTTCCCAAAAATATTCCCGCCGAAGGATTGCTGATAGTTAGAGTTGCAGTTTCGGTTCCTTCAATTAACGCATCATCGACAACAGTGAAAGTAACAGTACCCGTAGTTTGTCCGGCGGGAATGGTGACGGTGGTGCCGCTGAGGCTGTAGTCGCTGGCGGTGATACCTGTTCCTGTGATGCCTAAGTCAACGGTTTGAGGGCTTGTAACGGCATTGGAGGCGGTAGCGGTGACGGTGATGGCGGTAGTGCCTGCTTCTGCGCCTGCGTTACTGCTGACTGAGAGGTTGACGGGGTTGCCGACAATAGAGCCGTAAACATCGTTATTGTCTTGGGTGTTGCCGATACCGTTGGCGGGGGTGTTAGCACCTGGGACACCAGCTTGGTTGACTGCGGTGTTGCCTGTGAATGTGGCTCCTCTTGAAATGATAGTAGGCAGAGCAGCGGGCATCCCTTGGTTGTTGCCGTTGGTGTTGGTGAGGGAGCGCATGGCGAAAATTGCCCCACCTTTGGCTTGACCGGGATTGGCACCCGTGCCGCGGACGGCGGCGTTGCCTGTGAATGTGGCGTTGTTGAGGGTTAAAGAACCCGTGCGGATGAAGATGGCACCCCCGAAACCGGCACCGCCACCACCGTTGCCGGCAGCACCCCCGAAACCAGGGGTTCCACCACCGCCACCGTAGCCACCATTGCCGTTGAAACCGCCACCACCGCCGAAGCCCCCAGGACCCCCAACGCCACCGCCACCGCCGCCACCGAAGCCTCCAGCACCACCAGTGCCACCGTTCGTGCCACCGCCACCGCCACCGAAGCCGCCAGCACCCCCCGGTGCAGTACCACCAAAACCTCCATAATTACCAGTGCCGCCGTAGCCTCCAATGCCACCGGGACCACCGCCGGGGTTATTGACGCCGCTGCCAAACAGACCACCGCCGCCACCGAATGCTGTGGCGCCGTTACCAAATATCCCGCCGCCACTGTAGAGGCCAGCAAAGTTACCACTTCCCCGCGCTTGGTTGTTGCTAAAGGTGACATTGGTGATGCTGACCGTACCATCATAAATAAATAGGCCGCCACCCATCCCAGCACCGCCACCAGCACTGCCGGTCTGGCCCCCTCTAGCTACGCTATCGGTAATGCTTAAGTCCTGGAAATTCACAATCCCCGACTTGACAAAGAAGGGGCGAAAACCATTGTTACCGCTGACACTAAAGTTATTGCCAATAAAATTAATGTTGCTGTTAACTAGGGTCTTCATTACCGCTGTAACATTGACATTTGTGGCGAGGGTAATGGTGTCATCTCCGGCTAGGGCATTTGCATCTAAAATGGCTTTGCTCAATGTGCCTGCTACAGTTCCAGTGCCGTCATCGGTTGCCACCGTGACATTAAAGTTGGCGAGAGTATATTCATAATCTTGCATTGCCTCTGGATTTAACGGCACTGCGGCTTCTATCTGACCGGTTACTACTTCTAAATCCCAGTCGCCGCCTTTTGCAGCATTTCCCGTCAAATTGTCAGAAGCTGCAATATCTGCGCCTGTTATTTCACTCAATCGCTTGACAAAATTATTGCCGGTTTCTCCTGCTGCTGCATCGCACCCATACAGTATGATGTCTCCTGTCTCTGTCAGGGCATTTCCCCACTGTTTTAGCTGGGTGTTGAAATTTTCTATGTCATTGCCCTTCAGTAGGTCGGAACCGAGTTTTAAACTGCCCGGACTGCCGTGAGAAAGGATATGAATTGCTTCAATATCTTTTTGAGTTGCTAAGGTGTTTGTAATTTGATCGATGCCGCTCAAATTATCATTTTAAATGATAATTTGAGCGGCATCGATGCCTTGAATCAGGCTTTGGTAATCCTGTACGGAAGAGTCTACGAAAATAATTTGTTTGTTCGGGGTTGATGAGTTCATTGTTGATGCAGTCCTTTGTTCTTGATTATTTACGCGATCTTCCAGCAGGGATTAAAACCCCCGCCGATGGGGCTACAGTCCTTGCTATGAGAACTGAAAACTTTATTCGTTCTTTGGGGAGGACTTTAGCGATCGGCTGCGGAATTAATTGTGAGAGGGAGTTGTGGGTTGAAATTAACACGCATACCAAATAGAATGCTTTTTTATTGAGCTTTCGCTACAATAGAGCTGGCACGACTATTTGTCGTATCTGTCCAGAAAGAGAGGCTATCAAATCGCTCGAACAAATCTGGAGGTAAAACAGTTTGTCTCGGTTTAAACTCGACTCGCTGACGCACTTGATGTAATCCTTTGGTTTGGAGTCTGCTATCAAATTCGGGTTCTTCATATTGAACGTTCTCGAAGTCATGCTCGAAAGGCTCTTCGCCCAAAAATTGATAAATTAGCGACATTGTTTTCGCCGGCTTTATGCTCAGTAGTTCGTAGTCTACCAGTAGAAGGGATGCACTTTGTTCGCTATAAAATGCTTCTTTTAGAGCGCTGTAACCATAACCAACTAAACGCCCACCTAGACTTAAGGTTTCGGTGCGGCTGTAGACTGTAGCCCGTTCCTGCGGACTATTAAATAATCTGGAAACATCAAAGACGTTGCGCCGAATTAGCAGTTCGATGCTGTCCATAATCCAGGCGATGTTTCTGACGCAGCAAATGACTTTAGATCCGGGAAATAGTTCCTGAATTAAGGGTAACTTGCTGCACCACAGGCGATTGGTGTCGAAGATTACTTGTTTGTCTGCTTGCGGGCTGTAGTATGCCGAAAAAATGCTCGCAATCATCGTCCGTTTTTGTTCCTGGGAAATAAACACGGAAAACTCGTTATCTTCGCTCATCGCTTCGAGCATTCGATCGACTAAACCACCGACGGGGCTAGTCATGGCGCTGTGAAATCTGGGATTTTGCCGCAGGATGGCTGCTAGTAAGGTAGAACCCGATCGCGGCAGTCCCGATATAAAGTGGACTTTTTGGATCATCAAGTTTGGATATCTTGAAGGTTTGCAAGTCGCCTGGATATGTCAAGCAGCAGGCGATTGCTAGGTGGGAGATACGTGCTTTGATGGCACTCTGCGATCGACATTTAACAATCTGCTGAGCTAGCAGAGCGCATCTGACGCTTCAGACAGCCTCTCCTACCTGCTCGTTTTTGCATACCCTTATGTAATTACCGCCCGATCGCCGACAAAATCAGCCTTTTGGTAGGTGGCAATTAACCAAAACTGGTTGTTATTATCGAACAGCAAGTTACAAAAAGTATGCGATCGCGATCGACAGATACTTACGATCTGTGTCATTGCTTTTTGCAACAAAATGTGATTAGGCTCGACAATTAAATAATTTCCCTTTTTTCTTGTGGGATGGGCGTCCCGCCCGTCCAAAAAGGACGGGCGGGACGCCCATCCC
>NZ_JAUBRP010000099.1:0-19737 GCF_036701935.1 Microcoleus sp. M2_D5
CACTTTTCATTTTTTGTGTGGGATGGGCGTCCCGCCCTTCCTTTCTGGACGGGCGGGACGCCCATCCCACAAGAAAAAAGGGAAATTATTTAATTGACGATCCTAAGTAACCCCGGTAAAAGCCAACCCACAAGCAGATTAAACTGATAAAAACCCAAAACAATCTCACTCATAGGGATAAATCTGTAAAGTTCATTCTTGGGGTGAAAAATAGTCATGTACGTATTAATTGGTGGAGCAGGAATGATGGGGCTGGGTTTAGCCCAGCAGTTATTAAAAGTCGGTCATACGGTTGCAATCATCGATGCCGACCCGCTTGCCTGTCGCTTTGCTCGTGAAAAAATCGGAGTAATGGCATTTGAAGGCAGTGCGGTGAGTACAACGGTTCTTCTGGAAGCAGGAATTAAACAAGCAAACGCAGTCGTTGCAGCACTCAGGGACGATGCACTGAATTTAGCGCTGATCACCCTATCCAGGAGCTATGGCATTTCCCATATTGTGGTGCGAATGCGCGATCGCGAATTCCTCGAAGCCTATCGACTTGCCGGAGCCAGTCACATCATCAGCACTATTGATTTGGCAGTTGCATCAATGGCGAATGCGATTGAATATCCCCAAATCGAGTCGATGATGCACTTTGAACACGGGCAAGTCGAGGTACTAAAGCTGCCAGTTCCAGGCGATTGCAAGGTGGCAGGTAGCACCGTTGCTCAAATTGCTCAAGACCCCCGTTTTCCAAAAGGTTCGCTGATTATTGGTTATCAATGCCATGCCTGCGCCAATCTGGAGATTCCGAACGGCAATACTGTTCTTGAAGCAGGTTCTACCATCTTGGTAGTCACCCGTCCAGAGCTAGTTCACCAGATGATTGATTACCTCGGCATTCGCGCTAGTCATCTGCCAACGTTAGAAGTTTCTCATCCAAATCTTTGATGTAAGGATGAACCAGATCCTCTGGAACAATTCGCTTGCGGAGGGCATCGCTAACGGCTCCTTTTTCTGCTAGAAGCAATCGCCGTCGAATCGTATCTAGCCCGCTGCGATCGCCCTGTACTTGCCCTGCTCGATGTTTGTTGTAGAGATCGCGCAGCACTCGCTCAGAGTTTGCTACTCGTGCTTGATATGATGCCCATAACTCCTCGTAAACTGCCTTCGACAACACGCCAGATTTCAGCAAACTATCTAGCTCATCTTGAGCCGCTTTGGAAGCGATCAACTGAATTTGTAACTGCCCAGCTTCCTGCATTACATCGGAAACACGGCTAATTTTTAGCCGTTTTACCATCCACGGTAAACTTAATCCCTGTCCGACCAAGGAGAATAAAACTGCACCGAAAACCAGGGCAATGATGTTATCCCGTCCTGGTAGGTTCAAGGGAATCGCAACAGCTAAGGCCATTGATAGAGAGCCTTTAATATTCCCTAAAACCAAAATGTGCTGCCAGCGCAGCGGAATCGGGCGATCGAACCAACGCAGCGCCGCTAAGAACAAATAGACGGAGAGAATTCGTCCGAGTTGATAGGCCAGAATGACGAACAGGATGGATGGCAAAATTCTCCACAGCGTCAGCGGGTTAATTTCAATTCCAATCAGCAGGAAAATAAACGTATTGACGCCAAAACCAGCGTATTCCCAGAAACTCAGCAAGGTAATCCGATCCGAGGCAGACGAACTGCGAGGCAGCCCGATGTTGCCAAAAACAAGTCCGGTGATGACCACCGCCACCGCGCCCGATACGCCTAAAAATTGTCCGATTTGGAAGGTTCCCAATGCGAGAGCGACTGTTAGCAAAAGGCTACTCAACGGATCGTTTAAGCGAACAAATATCGGCACGCTCAAGTAACCTAAAACACCCCCGACCACTGCCCCACCTAAAGCAACCACGAGCAGTTCTTTCACCCCTTGTACGGCGGTGAGAGAGCCTGTCGCATAAATTACCAAAACCAAATTAAATGAAATTAGAGCAGCCGCATCGTTGAACAGAGTTTCTCCCTCAACAATGGTGGACAATCGAGAAGGCACGCGGATCTCTTTAAAAACCGCGATCATCGAGACTGTATCAGTGTTTGCCAGAATGACTCCGATCAGCAACGCCGGAATCCAGTCTAGCCCCAGCCCAAATTTAACCAGAACAGCGATAATTGCTGAGGAAAAGATCGAGCCTGGACCCGCCAGCAGGGCGATCGGCTTAAAGGTGCTGCGGAGACGGCTGATATCAGTATTGATCGAGGCTTCAAAAATCAGAATTGGTAGGAAAAGATTTAATACTAAAGATGGGTCTAAACCAATTCGACGCGAAAAGACTTCCGTAATGGGCAAGCCTGCTAACACTAAGCCCGTCACATAGGGAATTCGCAACCGTTGGGTTACGAGTGCCACAACAGTTGCAATCAGCAGCAGAACGATCGAGATGATGACCAATTCAGGAATGCCTCCTGCAGTTTGGCTATTGGTAGCAGGATTGCTGCCCAAGGGAGGTGCTTGCGCTACAATCGACTCGATGAGCGATATTCCTGTCATAAACTTGTTTTCCTCACAGAAATTGACAGATTAACTACGGTTTTAGTCTACAGGAAACGGTTCGCTCTGTTGTAGGCGTAACTGCAATTTATGTGGGGTATTTGGATGAATGCCGATGAAGCTGAAACAATATTTCTGGGTTGGTTGGGCGATTCGATCGCTTTTAAAGTGCAATTTTTTTGGTAGATATGGATGATTTCCAAACCCTTACAGGATGCTAATTGCTCTTAATTGTGCTGGGTTTTAATTTTTTTTTACAGTCTCTTCTGAAGTGTTGCCGACCCGATCGCGCTTGCCGAACCGGCGGGTAATGGAAGTTGTCGATCCGTATGTCAGGAACAGGAGAGCGATCGCCCAAAATCATCGACCTTCCAATTTTTGACTTGGTTTTGGACGCTCTGATTCGCGGGACTAAATTCCTCGAAGGTAATCGTCCTTTCTTACCTTGAATTTACCTAGGTATCACAGACACGCCACGTCAGAATCTCCCAACGTTTCAGGACAGGTTCAGCAATCACGATCTCATTTTCTCTTGCCTCCATGACGATCAAATAATCTCCCTCGTTAAATCTGTTATTGTAAATTCTTGCTTGTTCTTCTGGCACCAACCATCCTTGAAGTGCGCCATAGAGACCGCCAACAGTTGCAGCAATCCCACTTCCAAAGAAAGTTGATAAAATGCTTTCCACCGCTAAGGCCTGACCAATACCGGGAATTAGCAGGCTGCTGAGTCCAACAATTAAGGCTAGTGAACCTAGTCCTAGGCTGCCGTATATCGCGCCTACTTGTGCGCCGGCTGCTCTTGTGATTAAAATTTGGTGCACACCCAGAGAGTCCAAATCATTATTGTCAGAAGGTTTAGCAATCACTGAAATTTTGTGCATGGGGAAGTCGCTACTTTTTAGCTCGACTAGCGCCTGCTTTACGTTTC
This sequence comes from Microcoleus sp. M2_D5, assembly GCF_036701935.1. Taxonomy (NCBI): domain Bacteria; kingdom Bacillati; phylum Cyanobacteriota; class Cyanophyceae; order Oscillatoriales; family Microcoleaceae; genus Microcoleus; species Microcoleus sp. M2_D5. The sequence continues at coordinate 3,453 of NZ_JAUBRP010000099.1, forward strand.
GATGATTAGTAAATAAGCCGCTAGCACGTTTGAGTTTTTGGTAATTCATGATAAATATTCAATATTCAACGCTACAAAATTGGCAAATAGTGTTTCAGTTGACAGTTGACAGTTGACTGTTGACCGTAGGAGGACTACCTCTACCTGGAAGGAATAGAATTGGAGTAATGAATAGTCTTCTTTTAATTTCTCCCTACAAGGCTTGCGGCTTTAAACCAATTCTTTCTGGTAAAGCTGCTGTGAATAGCCGCATCACAAAAACTACTTAGTTCAGAGGTGCAAAACGCTTTAGCAAAGCTGACAAAGGAATCATTGGCAGTCCGAATCCGATACAAATTAAGCCTTGGATTGGGTTCAAAGCTTCAGTGTCGAATAACTGATTCATAATGCCCCATTGGCTAAACAGGAATTGGAGAATGAAAATAGCTCCAATGCCGATCGCTACCGCGTAGCCAACTGATTCATCTTTACCGCGCAGTTTGGCGACGATCGCCGGAACGAAGCGACTGATACTTAACAGGTAAAAAGCTTCGGCCGCCACCAATGCTTGAATTGCCATCGTCCGGGCTAGAGCTTCATTGCCTGTGGTTTGGACGATCCATTCAAACATCCCAAAGATCGCAATCCAGTTAAATACCGAAACTGTCAGAATCCGAGCCGTCAGCCTGCGAGACAGCAGCGGTTCATTTGCCGGTCGAGGTGGATGTTGCATGACATCGGGAGAGGGCGGCTCAAATGCCAACGGTAAACTCAACGCAACTGAACTGACCATATTCAGCCAGAGAATTTGTACTGGCAAAATAGGTAGCGGGGTTGCCAAAAGTACGGCAATCAAGATGGTCATGGACTCGCCACCATTCACGGGCAGGATGAAGGCGATCGCCCGCAGCAAATTCTTATAAACCGTGCGTCCTTCTTCAACGGCTTTCTCGATCGAAGCAAAGTTGTCGTTTGTCAACAGCATATCCGCTGCTTCTTTTGTAACTTCGGTGCCTGTAATACCCATCGCTATTCCAATGTCAGCTTGCTTCAGGGCGGGAGCATCGTTAACTCCATCTCCAGTCATCGCCACAATCTCGCCCTTAGACTGAAGTGCTTCGACAATGCGGAGCTTTTGCTCTGGTGCGACACGAGCAAATACACAGCTTTGTTCAACAGCATTGGCGAATTGCTGCTGATTCATTTGAGCGAGTTCTTGACCGGTAAAAACGGGAGCTTCTTGGGTTTGATTTAGTCCCATTTGGTGCGCGATCGCTGCTGCTGTTTTGGCATGGTCGCCCGTAATCATTTTGACCTCAATTCCCGCAGACCGACAGGCTTGAATCGCTTGAATTGCTTCGGGGCGAGGCGGGTCGATCATGCCTTGCAGACCCAGAAAAGTTAACCCTTGCTCAATATCAGAATGGTCAATAGAAGATTGAGAAGCGGGTACAACTTTCTTGGCAAGTGCTAGAACTCGCAACCCTTTTTTTGCCATCCTCTCGACGGCTTGCTCGATCGGGGCCCTGTTGAGGGCGATCGCCTCTCCCTCTTCATCTAGCATCAGGCGACACCGCTTGAGAATTGCCTCAATTGAACCCTTGAGATAAATCAACCGTTGTGGGCGATCGTCGTGTAAGGTTGCCATGTATTGAAACTGAGATTCAAACGGCAGTGTATCGATCCGGGAAAGCGATTCCTCGAGTTTCTCAGCAATTAACCCCGCTTTTTGGGCTACCGCCACCAGCGCCCCTTCCGTTGGACTACCGACTACAGTCCAGTTTCCATCTTGCACTTCTAGATGCGAATCGTTGCACAACAGTCCTGCTTGCAGGCATTCATATAAAGCAGGTGCGTTCGCCAGGTCAACCGAGTGTCCATTTACAGAAATTTTCCCGTCTGGTGCATATCCTCCACCGCTAACGCGATATCGCTTTCCACCGGCATCAATCTCTTGAACTGTCATTTGATTCTCAGTCAACGTTCCGGTTTTGTCGGAACAAATCACCGTGGTGCTGCCCAGGGTCTCAATTGCCGGAAGTTTGCGAATAATGGCGTGCTGCTTTGCCATTTGGGAAACCCCGATCGCCAGTGTCACCGTTAAAATCGCGGGTAAGCCTTCCGGAATTGCGCTGACGGCAAGCGCCACAGATGCCTTGAACACCTCAACCCAAGAAAATCTCTGGGCAATGCCTGCGACAAAGGTGAAGGCAGCCAAACCTAAAATGACATAGAGCAAGGTTTTGCTAAATTTGTCAATTTTGCGGCTCAGTGGGGTTTCCAGTGTGGTACTTTGCTGCATCAGTTGGGAGATGTGTCCGGTCTCGGTCGTGTCACCGATGCTGACGACCAGTCCGCGTCCCTGTCCAAACGTTACCAGGCTTCCGGTATACGCCATGTTCGTGCGATCGGCTAGTGCAGCGTCTGCCTCTAGCGCCTGGGATTGCTTCTGGACCGGGACAGATTCTCCCGTTAACGCTGACTCATCGACCTGCAAGTCACGGACTTCGATCAGTCGTAGATCCGCAGACACTTTATCCCCAGAAGACAGCAAGACGAGATCGCCAGGAACCAGTTCGCTGGATGAAACCACTTGCTTTTGACCGTTGCGGAGAATGGTTGCCTCAGTTGCAACAGATTTTGCTAAAGCGGCGATCGCATTCTCTGCCTTTGACTCTTGAACGAAACCAATGGTGGCATTCGTCAGAGCAACCCCAAAAATTACCCCTGAATCAATCCACTCTTTCAGAAATGCTGTGACTATGCCAGAGGCTAACAAAATGTAGATTAGCGGCTGATTCAGTTGCTGAAAAAATCGCAACCAGGCACTTTGCTGCTTCTGAGCCGTTAATTGATTGGAACCGAGGATCTCGCGCCGTTGGGCTGACACGTCGGAAGATAGACCTATTTCCAGGTCAGTCTCTAAAAGCCGAGCTACTTTCTCGACAGAGAGGTGATGCCAAGAGTGTTTTACTAATTTTTCTTCTACATTCGTTGCAGTCATAACGTTTCTTGTCAAGCCAAGTGCTTCTCTGTTGTTTCGTCTTGTTTCTAGCGTCATTGATGAATGTGAGCAAAAAGTGATGGACTGATTTCTGTTACTCACATTTCGATCACATTTGCTTCCTATACCTAGGAATAGAACCGATTGAGATAGCTTATGGACTGGCAAACCTTAGTTGACTGTTGACTGTTGACTGTTGACTGTTGACTGTTGACTGATGACTGTTGACTGTAGAAGGAGGGGTCAAAAAAATGAAAATTGCGCGAATTATTTGTTGGCAGCTTGATTCGACTTTACGCCTGACGATGAAGCGCGGAATTGATATAAAAAGCATTCCTTTTGATAGATGAACTATTGTACATTCACTTGTTAAGTTGAAAGGCTCAAAGACTTCATGCTGAGGTTTATCGGCAAAATTGCGTTTCACAACAAACAAAACAAACAAAGAATATGCAATTATTAAAACTATTTGTGCAGGGCATCAGCGTCAGCACTGTTGCAATTTTGGGTTTAGGTGCTTGCACCCCCCCCAATACTTCACAGACAACTGTTCCATCTACTTCTGCTCCCACAACTGCCACGGGAAATACGACTGCTCCAACCACTTCTGCGCCTGCAACCACGACCGCACAGACGCCTCAGAATCAAGACATTGACGATATTGCCGATCGCGTAGAAGAGGCCTTAGACTCCGATGCCACCCTCAAGCAATTCGATTTGGACGCAGAGGATCGGGATAATTCGATTGTGTTAACAGGGCGCGTTCAAACGGCAGAACAAAAAGCATTGGCCGAACAAATTGCTCGGCAAACTGCACCGAATATTTCGCTCAATAACCAAATCGTCCTTCAGTAGTTCCTAACAGTGAAGTGGCAAGAGCATTTGGCGCTTCTTGCCACTTAAAAAATTGCGCGATCGCAGTCAGGAAACCTCTGGATTTAACAACCTTATTTGACTAGACCTCTTGCAAAAATAGGACGGGCCGGAGAGCCCGTCCCACAAAAAAAAATAACTCTTGTGGGATGGGCCGGAGAGCCCGTCCCATCAATTGATGAAAAGGATTTTTGCAAGAGGTCTACTGGATGCGATCGCAATATTGACACGATAGCCTCATTCAACGATTTCGTAACGGACTAACTGGCGAACATTTTGACGTGATAACTGGAGCTCTTGCGCGATCGCTGCCTCTATCTGGGTTGCGTCAGTCATTGGCAATTCTAATTCCAATCGCTTCAAAATGGGTTCTGCTGTTTCTACCGCAACCTGGGTGGTTCCTTGTTTTCGGTTAATCACCGCGTTGATCAGCAATATATTGACAGACACCGTTGCTTTAAGCTGGGTATCTGCCTGAAGTTTATTCTTTGCCATCTGGGGTTGTTGTAATTCTTGAGCCATTAGGAAACTCGAGCCAACCCAAAACGCGATCGCCACAAACGGCAATGGCAACCAAAACTCTGCGCCTGATGCTTTTAGCCAACGTTTAGTAACCTGCCACATAAATTTTTTACCCCACCCCAACCCTCCCCGATGCCTTGGGGAGGGAGTAAGAAATTCACAAATAATTTAGGATTGCTATATTTGCACTTTAGTGGAGTTACCGCTCTGCTGAAATCATACTCAAGGGCGATGCGTCAAATGTTTCAGTTCCATTAGAACACCGCGTTTATAAGCCCAATTAAAGAAAAATATGAGAATCTTACTTGTGGAGGACGACCCAAAGCAACTGATGCCACTTCAAACAGTGCTGTCTCAAGCAGGACATAGCGTGGATGGGGTAAAAGATGGAGAGACGGCACAGTGGCTGTTATCAGAAAAAGAATATGATTTGTTGATTTTGGACTGGATGTTGCCACATATCAGCGGGGTAAATCTCTGTCGTCAATATCGATCGGCAGGGAAAACAGCGCCGATTTTGATGATCACCGCCAGAGACACCACGCCTGAAAAAGTGACCGGGTTAGACGCAGGTGCAGATGATTACCTGGTGAAACCGATCGACTTGGTTGAATTCATGGCACGAGTCCGGGCATTAAGACGGCGATCGCCCCTTTGGCAAGGAGATACGCTCAGCCTTGAGGATCTGCACCTCCACCTCGATACTCTTACTGTTGAGCGACAAGGTGCAACCGTTTCCCTCTCCAGTCGCGAGTTTCAGTTGTTGGAGTATTTTATGCGTCATCCCCGACAGGTTTTGACTCGGAATCAGATTCAACAAGGTGTGTGGGAATGGGGGACTGAACCAGAGAGCAATGCGATCGCGGTTCTAATTCGCAAACTCCGCCAACGCTTGCAGGCTGTAGGATCGGCCGACTGGATTGAGAGCGTTTACGGTATGGGTTATCGCCTCACTTCCCCTGAAAAGTAACGATCGTAAAGGCAAGCCGTGTTCAATGAAAGTCGTCGCAATCTGGCTCGTTGGTTCACCCTCTCAATGGGAAGCATTCTTGTGCTGTTTGCTGGGGCGATTTATCAGATTGAGGTGAAAGATAAACTAGAGGCGCTCGATCGACTGCTGTATGACAAAACTCGAGTCATGGCTGCCAGCGTGCATTATGAAGTTCGCCAAAACCAGAACCAGGTCGATCTGAATCATGTTTCCTTGTTAGGCAGTGGTTCGCATCCCCTTGCTGAAGATCTGATTTACGTGCGCTGGTATAACGCACAAGGGCGGCTAGTTCGTTTTTTTGGGAATTCTCCTCCCGAGCAGTTAAATACGCCCTTTGGTTATCTCACAGTTCGATCGACCGATCCACTTTTGGGAAAAGGAATCTGGCTGCGTCAGATGACATTACCCGTTGAAGGTAGAACTGGGGTACTCGGTTATCTTCAGGTTGCAACTCCCCTGACAGAAACTCAAAACAGGCTCACTGAGCTTCAGATTGTGCTCACTCTCGCTGTCCCGCTGACACTGGGCTTAATTGCCCTCACCGGTTGGTTTCTCAGCGGGCTGGCCATGCAACCGATTCGGCAAGCCTATCAGCAGCTTCAGCGCTTTACAGCCGATGCCTCTCACGAGTTGCGATCGCCCCTGTCTGCAATTCTCACCAATGCCCAGCTTGGGTTAATGATTGCGACTGATGACTCGCCCTACCACCCCCCCTTGGAAAACATTGTAGACAGTGCGAAATCAATGGGACTGCTGGTGAATAATTTGCTGCTGTTAGCTCGGCATCAAGGGCGACTACCGCCGGAATCGCTCAGGTTAATCAATCTCAACGAGTTGCTGAGCAATTTAGCAACTCAGTTTCTCGCACTTGCAGAAGCCCAAAATATCAAACTAACCTGCGAATCACCGGCACAACCGATTGAATTATTGGCCGATCCCGATCTGCTGCGGCAAGTAGTCGAAAACTTGCTTTACAATGCCTGTAAATATACTCCCGTTGGCGGAACTATACAGATACGCCTAGTTCTTCATTCCCATTTGGCAGTCATTCAGATAATCGATACGGGAATGGGTATTCCAGAAGTGGACTTACCCTATATTTTCGATCGCTTCTATCGAGTAGACACCGATCGCTCGCAGGAGAGTGGAGGCTTTGGGCTGGGGTTGGCGATCGTCGAACAAATTGTCAAGGCACACAGCGGACAAATACAGGTGACGAGTGAAGTGGGCAAAGGCTCAACTTTTCAGGTTGAACTGCCGCTCAAACCTTATCGCTAAGTCGCCTCAAACGAGAGAGAATGTGCACTCTGCTTTCTGTTTTAGACGTAACTGCAAGATATGTGGTGTATTTGGATGAATGCCGATGAAGCTGAAACATGATTTCTGGGTTGGTTGGGCGCTAGGGGCGATCGTCCTGAGTTCTTGTTGGAACCAAACTACCTCACCAAGACAACAACCTGATATAAAACGTGAAATTTCACTGAAAGCAGTCCCGTTAGATAAAACAAAAGTTGTGATGGGACAAACCGTATATGTCCCTATTTACTCACATATTTATCACTACAATAGCCAGGATCATGTCATGAATTTGTCAGCCACGCTCAGTATCCGCAATACGGATCTGACAAATTCGATTATTATTACTTCGGTGCGTTACTACGATAGCGATGGGAAATTGATTAGGCAGGACATTAAGAGTCCTGTAGAACTCAAGCCGCTTGCTTCCACAGACTTTTTTATTGCAGCAGATGATACAAGTGGAGGCTCAGGTGCAAACTTTATTGTGGAGTGGGTTGCAGAAAAAACAGTTTACGATCCTGTCATTGAAGCTGTCATGATTAGTACCTCATCTTCTCAGGGCATTTCATTTATCAGTCCCGCTAAAGTTCTCAAGCAACACAAGATGCAGAAGTGATTTGAGATGATTAAATTATTGCTTTACAAGGTAGTTTTAGACCACCATAAGAGGAGCAGCTCATATTTGTAAAAACACTTATTATGGTTTCTTCCTTCTTCATTCTGACTTGTTTCCTACTGGCTCATGACTGCTAACTCTAATTTCTAGCTTAGGAATGAGAATTAAATAACTTCCACTCTTGAAAGTGGGATGGGCGTCCCGCTCGTCCAAAAAGGACGAGCGGGACGCCCATCCCACAATAACAATTAAAATTGTAAGTTATTTAATTCGCGATCCTTAGCTGGAAAAGCGAGATTCTCCTCTTTTTAATTTTTAACTTTGTATATCGCTATTTCTTGCAAAATAAAACGATAGCATTAATGTGGAGACTACCCAAGTTTTTTCTGTTAAGATTAGAGAGCTTGAGGGTGAATACTAAAAATATAAATGAGGACTTAGGGTATGCAAAAGCGACAATTGGGGACATCACAAATTCAGATTACCCCGATAATTATGGGGACTTGGCAAGCTGGGAAGCGGATGTGGGTGGGAATTGAGGATGCTGAAACTGTCAAAGCAATGCGCGCGGCTTTTGAGGCAGGTATTACCACCTTTGATACGGCTGAGGTTTACGGAGAAGGGCATTCGGAACAAATTATCGGTCAAGCACTTTCAGATGTGCGATCGCAAGTAGTTTATGCTAGCAAAGTTTTCGCCAACCACCTGAAACCAGATTTGTTAATCGAAGCGTGCGATCGATCGCTAAAAAACCTCAACACCGATTATATCGACCTTTACCAAATCCACTGGCCCGCCGGCACTTGGAATTCCGAGTTAGTGCCAATTGCAGACACAATGGACGCCCTGAACAAGTTAAAAGAACAGGGAAAAATTCGGGCGATCGGCGTTTCCAACTTCTCCCGCGCCCAAATAGAAGAAGCCGCCCAATACGGACGCATCGACAGCCTGCAACCGCCCTATTCTCTGTTTTGGCGCTGGGTAGAAAAAGATGCGATGTCCTATTGTGTGGACAATCATATCTCCATCATTGCCTATTCATCTCTAGCTCAAGGAATATTGACAGGTAAATTCGGGCCAGAACACAAGTTTGAAGAAGGCGACCACCGCGCTAAAAATAAGCTGTTCATCAAAGAAAATTACGACCGGGTGCAAACAGCATTAAATCAACTCAGGCCAATTGCCGATCGCCACCAGATAAGCTTGGGCAACTTAGCTTTAGCCTGGTTGATTTCCCAGCCACAAACAAATGCAATTGTCGGCGCGCGCGACGGGGAACAAGCAGCCGAAAATGCTAAAGCTGCTGAGGTAAAATTGAGTGAAGAGGACTTAAAAGAAATTGACGCGATCGGGCGAACAGTCACCGATCGTTTAGACGATAACCCCGTTATGTGGAACTTTTAAAACAGTTGACAGTTGACAGTTGAGAGTTGATAAAGGACTAAAGTCCGAACGCTCAAACCTACTTTTACAGTCCCGGACGCAGGGATAATCAGAAACCGGGTTTTTTGCATTGTACTTCGTTACAGCCCGCAGATTCGGTAAAAACCCGGTTTCTTTGGTATTTATCCGCAAGTTTTATTTGATCTAGCTTCGCAAATCTAAAATCCCAAACCCCCAAATCTAAAATCTAAAATCTAAAATCTAAAATCGAATGAGTTACTGCCTAAATCCTAACTGTTCCAAGCCGCAAAATCCCCCCGCAGTCAAATTATGCAAACATTGCCGTTCAAAACTGCTGCTGCGCGATCGCTACCGGGCTATAAAGGCGATCGGACAAGGCGGTTTTGGTAGAACATTCCTAGCCGTTGACGAAGACAAACCCTCAAAACCTCGCTGCGTCATCAAACAATTTTTACCAGCAGAAACCCCACTCATCCCATCAGCAAGCAATCGCAACAGCAAAAAAGCAGCCGAACTTTTTGAACAAGAAGCAATGCGATTAGACGAATTGGGCAAACACCCTCAAATTCCAGAACTATTAGCCTATTCCATCCAAGACAGCCGACAATATGTAGTCCAAGAATTTATCGACGGGCAAAATTTAGCACAAATTGTAGAAACAGAAGGCAGATTTACCGAAAATCAAATTCAAGACTTACTCAATAGCTTATTACCCGTCCTTCACTTCATCCATTCCCACAACGTTATTCACCGAGACATCAAACCCGGAAACATCATCCGTCGCGCCGATAAACAATTAGTATTAGTAGACTTTGGCGCCGCAAAAATTGCCACAGTTACAGCCTTACTCAAAACAGGAACTAGCATCGGCAGCCCCGAATACATCGCCCCCGAACAAGCTAGAGGCAAAGCATTTTTTACCAGCGATTTGTACAGTTTAGGCGTAACTTGTTTGTATTTACTAACTCAAGTTTCCCCATTTGACCTGTTCGATCCGGGTGAAGATTCCTGGATATGGCGGCAGTATTTGGCCAACAACCCGGTGAGTGAACAACTCGGAAAAATTTTAGACAAAATGATTGAAAATGCTACCAACCGACGATATCAAACGGCTGTTGAAGTATTAAAAGAAATTAATCCCCAAATTGCGATCGATCTAGCAATTCCCCAAACAATTACCAAGCCAGTCAAACCCGCCCCAACACCTGCCCAGTCCCAACACCAAACCTATAACTGGCAATGTATTCACACCCTCACAGGTCATAAAAACTTAATTTACTCTGTGGCTTTTAGCCCCAACGGAGAAGTTGTAGCCAGCGGCAGCGATGACAAAACAATCAAGCTGTGGCGTGTTGAAGACGGGCAAGAAATTGTCACCCTCACAGGACACGCTAACTCAGTTTATACAGTAGCTTTCAGCCCTGACGGACTAATGCTAGCCAGCAGCAGCCACGACAAAACTGTGAAAGTTTGGCGGATGAAAGATGGACAAGAAATCCGCACCCTGATCGGTCACATTAACTCAGTTTACAGCGCAGCTTTCAGTCCCGATGGCGAAATTATTGCTAGCAGTAGTTGGGACAAAACAATCAAGATTTGGCGAGTCAAAGACGGGCAAGAAATTCGCACCCTTGCGGGTCACACCAATTTAGTTTATTTTGTTGCTTTTAGCCCGGATGGCGAAACTCTTGCTAGTTGCAGTTGGGACAGAACAATCAAGATTTGGCGAGTTAAAGATGGGAAGCTAATTCGCACAATTACAGGTCATACAGACTCCGTTCGCTGCATAGCTTTCAGTCCCAATGGAGAGTTTTTGGCTAGCGGCAGCCACGACAATACTATTAAGATTTGGTGGGTCAAAGATTGGCAAGAAGTTTTAACGATCACAGGACATTCTTGGTATGTTGATTCGATTGCTTTTAGTCCCGATGGCGAGATTCTGGCTAGCAGCAGCAATCAAACTATCAAGATTTGGCGAGTGAAAGACGGTCAAGAAATTTGTAATATTGCGGGTCATAATAACTCGGTCTATTCTGTTAATTTTAGCCCGGAAGGAGAGTTTATGGCTAGCTGCAGCAGCGATAAAAGTATTAAGATTTGGCAGAATACCATGTTTGTTTGATTAACCACGATCGAAATTGTTTGTGGTCGGTGGGCGGGGGCCGGTTTATGATAATTTTCGGTTTTAGGCGATTATTGTTGGTGAACCTGCCCCTACAGGGATTATGGTCAATTCACCGAACACGATATGATTCAACCGTTTTCCATTTCAATTTTTTGCCGCAAATCCCGAATGACTGTACTTGTAGGGCGATCGCGCGACATTTGCCAGCATTCCTCTACAATTTCTGATACATTAAAATTGGGAAAATAACGGCTAACTGAACTTTCGACATATCGATCGTTTTGCAAGTCGTTAATTCTGAGCTTATTTTTCTTAAACAGCCACACTTCCGGCACTTGATAAGGGAAATAATCATCTACATCGGTGTAGGTAGTTACGTCTATTTCAATTACTATATCTGGTGGCGGTTCAACACCCCAAGCAATCCGATCTTTACCAATAATTGCCCCACAATTATCGATATAAAAACAATAATCTGGTTCAATTCCTCTTTCTTCCGGCAAATCCATCGTAATTGGTGTAAACGCTTCATAATCTCGCGCCAAGAAATCTAGCAAAACTTTGACAACATCAGCAATGATATTTGCTTGTTTTCCGTGTAGTGGTAAAGGGGACATTAACAAAATCTCTCCTGGTCGATATTTGATGCGCGGAATCTGACGATCGCCCAATTGTTCTACAAGTGCTTGGTAATCCTGCCAACTACCAGGCAACCTCACAACTGTTCCTGGTGGCAACTGAATTTTTTCTGGGGTGACGACTGCGAACATAAAATTTATACCTCCAGACTGAGGATGTGTGTTTTAAAAACTAAAAGCTATTTATCAATCTATCTGCTTCACTACCTCCAAGGCTAACCCTACCACCTCTGCAATTTGCTCATCCTTCAATCCCAACTGTCGTAATTTACCAATCATTTCAATTTTAACTTGATTCGTGCTGTCCTGGAAGTCGGGAGTCGGAGGCTGATTTTTATCTGGGGTAGAAGTGGGTAGTTCTGAGCAACTATTGATATAATTAATTGTGTTGCTATCCCAAAAATTAGTAGTGTTGCCATCGCCAAAATTTATATTCAGATTTAATTGCCGTTCTAGAACAGATTCCAGATTCCCTTTATCAACTGGTTCATCAAAAGCATCAGATAACATTTGCAAAAGCTCGTAACCTACATCCTTAGCATGACCCGCCGTACAACCATAAGTATCTGCAATATCAGAATACTTTTGTCGCTTCAGTATTCCCTCGATAATTTTACGCTGCAAGTCATTGAGATGTTTGCCTGTCTTCGCGCTGAGCACTTTATCTACAAATTGCAAGATATGGGCAGTGTCCATCAGTAGGGGGGTCGGAGAACTATAGTTAGTATACCCGACTTTATCCGTCTTTATCCGTCTTTATCCGCCTTGCATAGCGATTTTAGAAAGACCCGTCTTTTTCCGTCTTTTTTCGCTTTGCAGTTTTGAGCGATCGGTTTATGATAGGAAAAAGCGAAAAACCAGGTAAGTAGTCTTACTTAAATAAACAGTTTTGTAGAAGTAAAAATTTAACAGGTAAGAAGAAAGCACTGAGAACTTTAGAATTATAGCTTAATTTTTCCTTGAATTTACGAGAATCTGTTTTTTAGCGTTTGCTTTTAATCATAGGCAATCGCCAATTCAGTCTTCAACTTCGTCTTTCTTTGCACAACACTGTTTATTTATGTCCGACTACTTAATAGTTCGGTTGTTAGTCAGTTGAGGAAAACGTATGAGTAATTGTCAGTGTAAATGGTGCCGACGTAGTTATAACCCTTATGGAGATGGAATGATGCACCAGGAAAAACTAGACTTTTGTAGTGAAAGATGCCGCTACGAAGCTAGATCGTCTGGTTGGAAATCTACGGCAGAAAAGGTTAGGGCTGATGTAGCCAAGATGCGGGCGAGCCGTACTATAGAACAAATTGGTAGAGATAGATTGGAAGAGAGGTTTGAGGAAATTTGGTCGTACAATATTCTCCCTATAGTTGCGTTATGTGTTTCGTTATATTATATTTTGTACGATCCACACTTTTTTCTCCACCTTAAATGGCCACCTAGCAATGGTAAATGGAGTAATTTTGTGCCTACTTTGCTTATAACGATGAGTCTGGTGTTACCAGTGATGTACTTTGCACTAGCAATAATTCTCTTGCCAGTTTATGGGATACTTAAGTTGATATTTATGGCTTTTGTCAAGTAGATACAGAATAAAATTTCATTTTTGATAGATATCGGATGTTTTTCGTAATTTTTTATAGCATACACCTGCTCGCCCGCACCGCCTAGATCGCTGGCATGAATTGCTTTGCGCCATACTCACGCTTTCATCGGTCTAGTTTGTAGCACTTATAGGAGCGCACACTCACCGATTGAACTAGATGTCATCTATCTATTTTATTTGATATTTTCCAGTGTGTTTAAGTTAGTTATTTTGTACCTCATCTACCTGAGAAAGGCTATAGCATAATTAATTTTTTGGATGATTTCAAAAGTTTTTTTTGTTGCTCTCGATCCGTAAGTTAAGTAAAATTAGTATAGCTGACTTTTGCCATCTTTATCCGTTTTTTTTCCTCCTTACATCCAAATTTTATAAACATCCGTCTTTTTGCCCCTTTTCAGCTTTGAGCGACGATATATGATACGGAAAATGTAGCGTCAAGAAGTCCGATCGCCCTTTTTAAACCTCTTCAACAACTCCGGCGTCACCAACCCTTGCGGAAAAAAAATCGTCCCCAACACAATCAGCAACCCAAAAATAATTAACCGCCCATCCCGCAGAAATTGCGCCAACCACACCGGCAATCCCTGAATAGTCGCCATCCCCCTCAAAACCTCCGGTAAAGCAGTAAACACCATCCCACCCAAAACTGCTCCCAGAAACGTTCTGCTACCACCAATCAACACGGAAGTCAAGTAAATAATACTAGCATCAAAAGTCCCTTGACGGGCGTTCCAAGTATTGAGGAAATGAGCGCTAACCGCACCCACAACCCCAGCTAAAACAGCACCTAACGTGAAAGCCAAAACCTTATAAAAAGTTGGGTTAATGCCGATCGCATCAGCCGCCAACTCATCAGCCCGAATCGCCGCAAAAGCCCGCCCCACCCGAATCCGTTCCAGCCGATAGACAATCGCCATACTTACCAAGAGTAAAGGTAGTACAATCCACAAATACTCGATCGGCGTCCCAAACGGTTGCGGAATCCCAAAAATACCCACAGCCCCCCCAGTAATATCTAAATTCAGCGATAAAACCCGCAAAATTTCCACAAAAGCAATAGTTGCGATCGCCAAATAAATCCCACTCAACCGCAGCGCCGGAATTCCCACCAAAATCCCCAGCAACCCCGAAACAACCCCTGCAATTATCATCTCCACCAACAGCAATGGCAGAGGAAACAAACCCCCTGTCGGCTTAAACACCGTCGTAGACAAAATCGCCGCAATATACCCACCCAAAGCATAAAAACCAGGGCTAGCCAGAGATAACTGTCCAGTCATTAGGGGCAAATATAGCGACATTCCCAACATTGCACCTATCAACATTGAGACAATCAAAAACCCATAAGTAGTAAAAAATGCAGCCATAACTTTATCTTAAATAATAAACATACTTAAATACCTGCTTGATATCAAATCCAGTCGCATCCGAATTATTCACTTCTCTCTTCTCTTTCTCTGCGTTCTCTGCGTCCTCTGCGGTTAAATCATTCCGATATAATTAGTTTCTTTAGGGGGCAATCCCCCGTGGCCGTTGGTGCGTGCGAAGCGTCGAACCATCGCCCCAATTTTAATCACCTAATTATCTATTTTACACCTTTTGAATCAAACGCCGACCAAACAAACCCTGCGGTCTAACCAATAGCATAATAAACAATATGGCAAAAGCAACAGCATCCTTATAAGCCGAAAAATCTCCTGGCACAAAAGCCTCCACCAAACCAATTATAAACCCACCCAAAACAGCCCCAGGAATACTCCCCAACCCACCCAGCACAATCACCGCCAAACCCTTCAAACCAAAAGCAATCCCAAAATACGGCCCAGCAATACTCACACTAGAACCCACCAAACTCCCCGCCAAACCAGCCAGAAAACTGCTCACAAAAAACGTCAACACAATGTACCTATCAGTATCAATCCCCAATAAACTAGAAGTTGTCGCATCTTCAGCCACAGCCTGCATTGCTTTGCCAAATTTAGTAAAATTTATTAAGTAAGTTAAGACAGCCACAATCGCAACTGATACCGAAAAAATTACTATTTGAACAGTCCGAATCGGAATAGGTTTATCCGCAGTCCCAAAGTTAATGGCAGCAGGTAAATAGCCGTAAGTGTTAGCAGGAAAAGTGTAAATTTCCGCACCGACAAGATATTGAATGATATTGGCGATCGCAACTGCCACACCCAAACTAGAAACCACCGTCAGCAGAGAATCTGAGTGTCGGCGGCGCAAAGGCAAAAAAGCAATTCGTTCGACAATTACTCCTACCAAACCAGCCATGACACTTCCCAAAATTAACGCTACAGCAAAAGGCAAATCCACGGGAATTCGAGCGTTAGCCCACAACCCATTAAAACCGAAAGCACCTCCCATCAGCGCATAGGTAAAATAAGCACCCAACGTAAATACTGCACCGTGAGCAAAATTAATAATTCCCAGAATAGAAAAGACCAGCGTGTATCCCAGGGCAAAAATAGCATACACGCTGCCGATCGACAAACCATTCAAAAATTGTTGCAAAAACAGAGTTAAGTCCATCACCAGTTAGAGATTCGGCATCAACATTAAATCATTCAAAAACAAACAGCATACAATTTTTACTCTGATTTCTGACTTCCCCCCAAGGGTGCAGCGGGGTTAACCTCAGACTCACACTCAATAACTCATCCGTGTATCCGTGTCAAAATCCGTGTCGTGCCTTCATTTCAAAAACTCAAACTTACCATTATTGCCATCCGCCTCCATCTTAATCCGTGCAACATAAAACTGTTTCTGATTAATCTCACCTTCAGGCGTAAAAGAAATTTCCCCCAAAGGAGTATCGTACTTTCTACCCAACAACTGCTGATTCAAATTTGTACGCAATTCTGCCAAAGGCTTTTCGCTAAGCTTCGACTTAGCACTCAGTTCCTTTAATGACTCAACAAAAACTTGTACGCCAGTAAAAGCTTGAGCGCTAAATTGAGGCGGTTCCTTCTTAAATTGAGCGCGATAAGCATCGCGAAAAGCCTTATTAACTTCATTTTCATATTCCGGGCTGTAGGCTTGGGCAATCAAAACCCCATCGCAAAGAGCCTTGCAAACAGGAAATATATTAGAAGTATTCAGACCGTTGCCCCCAATGATAACGCCTGTGTAACCCAACTCCCGCAATTGCTTAATTAAATTGCCTCCATCAGCGGCCAACCCAGAAATAATGATCAAATCGGGCTTGACATTTATCCCATTAGT
>NZ_JAUBRP010000100.1:0-19619 GCF_036701935.1 Microcoleus sp. M2_D5
CGCCCGTTCTTTAAGGACGGGCGGGACGCCCATCCCACAATAACAATTAAAATTATAAGTTATTTAATTCGCGATCCTAACACAGATTCGGAGGCTCTGCCTCCAATTTTTCTATTAAAGCGCGAGGCAGAGCCTCTGGATATTTCCAAACGGAGTCGGGAAGTTAATTTGGGATTTTTGATTTGGGATTGTATCTTTTTACCCATTTAATTATTAACTGTTTCCTTAAACTTCTTGTACAAATTTTTAAATTCCTCTAATACTGCCGGTTTTGGTGTCGTTCCCAAGCGGTTTTGATAATAGTTGCAAAACTCTGCTGCCGGATCGAAATTATTGGGATCGATATTAGTTATTTCTGTTGCTTCTAGCGCTGCATCCCGATAGCGCGGTTCAATTAACAGCGCTTGAGAACAGATTTGGCGCACTCGATCGGCAAGTCCGATTTGCGGACTGTCTAGTTCGACAATTACTTTCAAGAAGCCCGGATGGTACTGATGAGCTTCTAAAGTTTCATCGAGATTGTCGTTATGACATTTAAGCACTTTTAACGGCTTGTGGCAAGCCACAGGCTTAAATTCGACCTTTGCCTGACTTCCCGGCTCAACTTCTATCAAACAAAATCCTTTTTCCTGTTCCGCTTCTCCAAAATCTAACTGAATCAAGGAACCGGAATAATAAGCCCCAGAAGTCTCTGAAACCCGCTGGTGAATGTGGATGTGTCCGAGGGCGATATACTGAGCTTCTGGGGGCAGAGTTTGCGATGACAGCAGGTATTTTTCTCGCGTGTAATAAGCGACTTCAGATTTAGCCAATCGAGCGCCGTCAATGCTCATGTGTCCCATGAGAATATTGACAGTATTGTCTCTAAAATCCCTGGTTAAATCTTCGATTAAATATGCTACGATTTCGCGGTAATCTTTGCGGCGATCGGCATCGCCAGACTGCCAGAGAGAATTAGCATCTAACAGTCTTTGTTCGGAAGCAAAAGGCATTGCTCCCACACAAAGTTTACCGCTTTTTGTATTGAGAGTAATTGTGCCGCCGTCTGCGGAAAGCCTGGGTTTGCCTAAAGCGCGAACACCGGCGAGGGAAAGCAATTGCGCGATGCTGTCGATGCGGGATGCCGAATCGTGATTACCCGCGATCGCAATTGCGGGAATTCCTGCTGCTTGGAGTTCGCAGAAAAAGTTATAAGCAATGCGTTCGGCGTAAGCGGGAGGGTTGGGCACGTCGAAAATGTCGCCGGCGACGAGCACAGCATCGACATCCAAGGCTTTTGCTTGCTTCAAAATCTGTTCCAGGGCGATCGCAATTTCAAAAGTGCGATCGATCCCTCGGAAACGCCGCCCTAAATGCCAGTCAGCAGTATGAATTATTCGCATAGTACAAGGAGTTTTTTGTTTATTTTTATAGAAACCTGTAACTTTTCAATCTTCCTCATTTTCGTGAATTGCTGTTTCAATCTCATCACGATATGCCTCAGCATAACTAAAAGCATTCACCAAATCTGCTGCACAGAGATCGGGATGACCTTCTAAAATATGAGCATCGGTGGCATCTTGACGGCGATAGCTTATTAACAGCCAAACAGGAATCCGCGTTTTTCGGATACAGGCGGCACCACCCATGACACTCCTTAGTGTTTTGAATTCCATACCCAAGGTATTTTATCACTTCTACTCACTCCGAACGACGGTTAACTCTAATCAGTAAACTTCTCACTGATTCTCGATTAGCAATAGCTTCATTAATGCGTAAAGCCAGCCTATCCCTATTTGAATCATCTTTACAAACAATGATACCAGCATGGTCTGGTTGTAATGTATGCAGCCTGATAAAATGACGGCGATTGAGCGTTAAAATAGCGCGGTCAAGGCTCACTGCAAAAGCTAACACTTCTTCATCAGGAATTTTTTGATTAGCATTTCCTGCTTCCTGTACGGTAAGGACATCGTGACCTAAACTCCTCAGCAATTCCACAAGCCGCCTCGGAAATTGTTCATCTGCATAGAAACGCGCCACTTTTCAATCTTCCTCATTTTCTTGAATTGCTGTTTCAATCTCATCAGAATATGCCTCAGCATAAGCCCAAGCATTCGCCAAATCAGCGGCACGCAGAGTCGGATAGTCTTCTAGGAGTTCAGCTTCAGAAATACCTAAACGGCGAGCATTCACCAGCACCCAAACAGGAATTCGCGTTTGTCTGATGCAAGCATCGCCACCGCACACGCCGGGAGTCTTTTGAATACCCGACCAAAATTTTCTTAAACTTTGGGCTAGTAATTCTATAGCTTGAGCCTTCTCTTCGGGAGTTAAAGCTAAGAGTTGCGGTTGCAATTCTTTCAGTGTCGTATTTGCAGTTATTGAGTTCATAAATATTAACTTTTTTTTGCCATACAGGTATTCTAGCACTGGTGGCTAACTCAAAACTTTCATTCAACAGGCTTTACATCGTGAAACCGAGTATAATCAACCACCCGCCCTCCCGTCGCCGATTTCAAAAGAATATCTACAAACCGCATATTCCACATAATTTCAGACGCCACAAAAGAATGTCGCGCGTGAATAGTTTGCGAAACTGTTTCGTCAATTCCTGTTAACGTAATTACAATTTCCGCTTGCTGTTCCATCAAATCTTCGGCAGTAAGTTGGTACAAAGGACTGGTCTCGTCAATTGCGTGCATAACCGTCCAAGTTAATGCAAAAACCGGAGAGTGACTCCGCACTAATTGCAAATCGTAAAAACGCCGCATAAATTCTCCTTCCGCTGTTACCTCGTCGCGGATAAAAGTAGCTCGCTGCTGCGCTTCTAAAATTTGGTTGAAACGCTGATTTGCCGTGCGGTACATTAGAGTTGGAACGCCGTTGAAAGGAGCGATCGCAGCTACGCGGCTGAAGATAACTCTAGCTGTTGGTCGGGAAAATCTCGAAAAAGCCAGTCCCGTCACCATCGCGACTCCCCACAAAGCAAAAAGCGCTTGGATCGCGACTATAATATTAGCGTAATCCGTGCGCGGATACATAGAGCCGTAGCCGATCGTCGCCATTGTTTGGATGCTGAAATAAAAGGCATCTGGGAAAGAACCCGATCGCGCGTTAGCAATGCAATCTCCTCCCGCCAAGTAAGCTAAAGCAAATAAAGAATTTGTGACTGTATAGGAGAGACAAATCAGGATGAAAAATCGAGGCCAAGAAAGAGTTAGCAGCCTGTGGTAGAGGTCTGCAAAATGCAGGCGAGGTACTCCCAACTTGACAATATTTAAGGGTAATTGTCCTTGGCGACTGACTAAACGAGTCTGTGGCTGCTGGTTGCGGTTGATTTTCATTGCGATTTGTAACTGCGGCTGTTTCAATTTGTAACTATTGCTTTGACCGGGAAAACTTATCTTTTAGACTGATGTCTGATTCCAAAAATTCGGATAAAAGCGGAGTTTAGAACATGGTTGAGCTTAACTGGCATGACTATCTCGTTATGGTTTCTTGTGTGGCTTCTATTGCGGGTCTAATTTTGCTGAGCGATCGCAAATCGCAGCCAAGGGACGATCGCACTTTAAGCGAAGAAATCCTAATTAAGATGAGTTTTGTTTACTCAATAGTCTACTCCATGTCTGTCTTGGCCCTAAAGATGCCTCTGCCGGAGGACAACTGGTTGTTGGCAAGTCTGAAGCTGACCACGGTTCTATCTTACTTGTTGACAGTTTCCAGCATACTCAGTCTGCCACTGCAACGCATGGCTGTTAGGCAAGTCGAAGATTAAAAAAACGCGAAGCTAAGGTGTCCCGCATCTAAATTGTATTTTTGGGGCGGGCTAAGAGTGCCCACCCCACAAGACTTTGGTTTCAGGTTGTTTGTAAATTTTTAATTCCCGCAGGAAGATTGACATAACGCGCCCAAAATGGTTCTAGTCGATCTCTGCGGGATTGCAACCTGCCCATATTTTCCTCGATTCCGTTTGCTTCTGAAATCTGAGAAACTATCTTGATAGTGCTAGAAGTCAAGCCCTCAGCATCTCGCATCGGTACAGTCCAAATACAGACATCAATTGATGAACCGTCTTTCCGCCGCCGCCGACATTCCCTCGCAACTTGCGCTTCCCCTGCCAATTCTGACTGAAACATCGCATAAAAATTTACGTTTTCATCGCTAGGGACGATGGGCAAAAGCTCCCCCACAACCTCAGACTCCTTCCAGCCAAAAACTCGCTCCGCCGCAGAATTCCACACCGTCACCAAAGCATTACTATCAACCCCGACAACTGCCAGCGGCAAAGTTTTAATTAAGCCTTGTAAAACTTGATTGGTTTCGCACAATTTAGCCTCTACCAGCTTGTGTTGTGTGATGTCCTGACAAGCACCATAAATGCCGACAGCGCGGTTCTGGACTTCATCCCACACAACTTGCCGACAATCCCACAGCCACCGGATTTCACCGGATTTGGTGACAATTCGATACTCGCTTACTTCCTTGCGGCTAGATGAACGAAGCTGCATTTGTTCCAGCAGCATTTCTAGGTCGTCGGGATGAATGCAGTCGAATTGTAAACCGCCGGAAGTTGCGATTTCTTTGGGAGTATAACCCGTAATTTTAGTAAAAGCTTCAGTCATCCATTCGCAGGCCCAGGTATTGTCAGGCAATACTTTAAAAGAATAGGCAAAATCTGAAGTCATTTGCGAGAGAATACGGTAGCGCGATTCTGATGCTCGCAGTGCGTTTTCTGCATTTTTGCGATCGGTTATATTTTGAAAAAACACCGATAAACCTTCTTCCGAGGGATAAGCCTCGACTTCAAACCAAATATTTAGCTGCGGGTAATATCCTTCAAATTTAACATTAACGTTCTCAGATACCGCTCTGTAAAACTGCTTGAAAAAAATCGTGTCGGCTGTATCAGGAAACTCATCCCAAATATTTTTACCTATAAGTTCTTGACGCCCTCTTTGCCAGCACTGCTCTGCTTTCGCGTTGAGGTAGGTAAACTGCCACTGGCGGTTGAGTACATAAAAGCCGTCTGTGATTTTTTCTAAGATATTAACGATTTGCTTTTGCGATTTTTTCAAAGCTGCTTCTGAGAACTTGCGCTCTGTGATATCGCGGGAATTGATGACTATGCCGTTGATGCTGGAATCGTGGAGTAAATTGTTACCAATGACTTCTAAATACACCCAAGAACCGTTAGCGTGGCGTTTCCGATATTCTACAGGCGGTGCAATCCCTGGCTGTTTGAGTAATTTGGCAAAATATGCTTGCCAAACAGGAAGATCGTCTGGGTGGATCAAATCGTCTTGGAATTCGCCAATTCTTTGTTCTAGATTGTAGCCTAACATCCGCTCTGCTGCGATCGAATTTTGGTCTCGGATGCGTCCGTCTGCTTCGAGAATTGTCATCAAATCGGAAGAATTTCGCAGGAGACTTTGCAGTCGGGATTCCCCTTTTGTCAGTGCCTGAGTCACCTTTTTGTACAGCATCTGGCTTTGCTCTAACTGCTGCTCTAAATGTCTGATAGTAGCAGCTTGCTGGGCTACTTTAATGTCTAAATTGCTGTTAATTCTTTCTAACTTGACTTGGGCTTGTTTAGACAACAAAAGCGACTGAAACTCTGCAGCCAATTCTTGTAAAGATGCGGACAAATGCTCGAAAGTGCTTGTTAAAATCGCCTGTTTATCTACAGGTAGTTGCTCAATATGTCCCTGCAATTCCCGCACGTGTTTCAATAGATTTTGCATCATTGTAGTCAGCGCTCAAACTTATGAAGACTATTTTTTTATATTTCCCATCATACCACCTTGTTTTCGTCAAGTTTCAAAAGAAATAAATCTTGAATTTTAGCGGTAGAGTTTTAATTTCGATGCCAATCCCTCGGCGCTGACACAGATGGATAATTCCACCAAGTTTGAGCGAACAAAAAAATATTGAGTTCAGTTATATTACTGAAAATAGTTGTGATTTTTAAAGTGTGAATTAAACACGACCGATCTCGTTTCCGCGCTTCATCGGAATCATAATTTTTCGAGTTGCAGTGCGAGCGTCCCTGCTAGCACTAATATTCCGGGTTTTTCAACTTCGGTCAATCGATTTGAGAGTTGAAATTTTAGATGGGATAGAGTAAGTAATTTTACGGTGAAGTGCAGAGATTCTGATGCCAGTAGGGAGATTAGGAACAGGCTTTTCGGCCTGTTCCTAAAATCAGGATTTAAAGCCCTTAGAGCTTTTCTTTTTCTCCTGTGGCTTGGATTTTGACTTATTAACTTCGCCTAAAGCTTCCTGAAATAAGTTGTGCAGGTGCAGGGGAACGCTGGCAATTTCCGGGAGTTCGGGTTCTAAGGGTTTTTTAAACTCTTGCAGCAGGGCATCTAAATCGCGATCGAGCTGAAAGTCTGTACGTTGCAATACAGTTTGCAAAATTTGTTCTAATTTCGCTGGATTAACTTTAGCTAACCGCTGCCAAATCCAGACATTAATTGCAGGATCTTCGAGATAGTTACGCACCAGCTTTTCGTAACCGGGAACGGTTGAAAAGTCTTCGGCTGCTAGCAGTGCAGTAAATTGAGCGTAAGTAGACAAAAAGGTTTGTCCCCAGCGAGGATGAGAAAATGCACTCACCTGTTCGGCTTTCTTAAAGCGATCGGGCAATTCGACTTTCGGCATTACCATTTTTGAACTAGCATTGCTGTCAAGCATTACCTCAACTGCGCTAGCATCGGCACCTGCTGCGGCGATGGCGGCTGCTTTGACTTCTTCTCGATCGACTCCGGCATCTTCAACGATATCCGCCAGAGATTTACTTCCATCAACGCCCATATCAGCTAGGCGTTTTTTAGTGATGAATTCCTGAAATTGAGCCAACTGTTTATTCAGGTGATACCCCGATAGCGTTACTTCATCACTGCCAAAAAATTCGGTAAAATCTTCATGGTACTTTTCTACTGACTGCCAAGCTTGCTCTAACAATTCCGGGGCATCGCTGTACAAATTATTTTTGTGATTTTGCTTGAAATTACCGATCGCCACCGCCAACTTCGGCTTACCCAATTTCCCCTTCAGGATGGGAGAGCTCGAAAGTATCCACCAGTCATCGGTAAGGGGAGAAATCCGAGCCAGCAAGATTTCTCCTAACTTAAAGCGAGACATTTCTGCAAGAAAATTAGGACTGTTGGGCTTGACAACGTAGTGCTTAGCCGTCAGCCAGTTCATCAGTTCAAACCTGTCGGGGGAAAGTTGAGTGATTTCAAATAAGCCAGTGAAGCTTCTGTGCTCCCAACTTTCGAGCAAGCTACGATCGCTCTCGGTTAAATCCGGCTGACTTTCGACAAATAAGTCGATCGGCGTTTTCTCTCCGACTTTACCTTCGATGGTAAAACTGTCAATCACTTGATTTTGCTGAGCAATATCGTAGCGCTCGCCGGTCGATCGAGCTGCTGCATAAGCTTCCAAAGCTACCGCCAACTCTCCCTCAGCATCCAGCACAAAGTCGATTAAATTTTGCTTGAGTGTCCAAGCTCTTTCCAACATTTCATCCACAAGTAATACCAATTTTGAATGAGAGTATTTAGGTTAACAATTATCGGAGTTGAAGCCACCGACGCTTGACAATCCGACTCGGATTGAAGAAAGCGCATCGCGAACAATGACAGAAATATGCGATCGATGCCTCAGTCCTGAATAAGTTTAATTTTAAGGCTAACAGTCAAAAAAAAATGTTAATCTCAAACGGAAGCATCGCTATTTTATAAAAAGCATTTTTTAGGAGTGCGATCGTCCCCCAAAGCTTTGCCTATACATCTCGCTTAGGAGCCCGAATTCAATAACTTACAATTTTAATTGTTATGGTGGGATGGGCGTCCCGCCCGTCCAAAAATGGCGGGCGGGACGCCCAACCCCTACTCCCCACTTTCAAGAGTGTAAGTTATTTAATTCTCATTCCTTCGTGCTCTCACAGCCAACACTCCTGTGAAATAAAAATCGTGCTGAAAAATGCGATTTCAAGGGAGCATAAAAATACCCTCTCCGATGTAGAGAGGGGCTGAAAATCCCCAAAAACTTCGCTAAACTCGCGTTAAAAACTTTGCAACCTATCAACAACAGTCTCAGACGCAGCAGCCGGGTTTTTTTATCAAACACTTCTCTCCATTCCGGTACCCGGCTAAAAATCACCGGAATGCTTGAGTTTGTGTGTCTCCAAGACTGAGAAATACTTGGCGTAAGCCCTTAGCGGCCGTCTTTGTCAATGTCACCAGGAACAGCCCGTTCCACCCGATCCCAAGCGTCGCGCGTGGCGTGCTTAGCTTTTTCCCAAGTCACATTAGACTTACCGCGATTTGTTTCGTAGTCGCGCTGCAAATCCGGTTCGATCTCGTCGTATTTCTTACCAGTAGCGCCATAGCGGGTGTATCCCTCATAACCCGTGCGGTATGCAGGCTGATAGTCCTCGTAAGTCGCGCTAGTGTCCGCGTAAGGACGGGAACTGTAGTTGCTTTGCCAGTAAGCATCTTCTACCGTGGGGTCGATCGCCTCGGCCACACCTTTGCCCGCCAAACCGCCGCCAAAGGCACCCACAACAGCGCCCACAACTGCTCCTACAGGCCCGCCGATGGCACCGCCGATCGCAGCACCCGCAGCACCGGCACTCGCCGCACCAATACCCGTTCCTACTGGATGAGCCCCTTTTTCCCCCGAAAGCGGATCTAGGTTAGCATCTGGTTCATGTACCGTTTTTTTGTCATCGCTCATGATATTTTTTCCTTTTATCTAACTGTAACTATGATTAAATTTACCTTTTAACTTCATATCTATTCATCTGCCTTAAGGATGAAGCTGCTAGCTTCAAAAGGAAGGAAACGAGCAAATACTTCTCGACTCAAAAACGAGTTTTACACGCTACTCTCAAGCGATAAGGTGCGCCGAGGCGCACCCTAGATCGTGATGTTCAAGTGAGTTCTAAACTCGGCTCCCTTGTTTATTCACTGAAGCTGTTTATTTACCAGCAACTTGAGTTAGATATAAATCTGTTGATTTATTAGTTGCCAGTTACCTTTTCGATCAACTCTTCAGCTTTTTGAACTATGCCTTCTTGCGGGTGTTCTCCCTTGTACTCCTTTAAGCTTTCGTCGTAAGCTTTCTCGACCGTTGCAGGATTTTGAGAGGTTTTGACTATTTCTTCGTAAGCTGCTTGGGGATTGAGATCCTCGAAACTTTCTGCGGGGTCAGTAATTTTAGCTTCTGGCTGCGCCTGAGTTCTGTCTTGACCTGCGTAAGCAGCCTGACTCGGTACTATCGCTAGACTTAGCAAACCAATGAACGCCAGGGTACAGACCAGCAAAATGCTTTGGCTCAATGTTTGTCCTAGAGCTTTTAAAACCCGCTTCATATCAACTTCTCCTCGTATTTTTTCGCAAAAATTATGGTGTTTGTCACCCCTTCACTGCGATCGCACACTGACAACCTTGGTTCAAGCGCAATCTTTGTCGCAGCTACCGCATCTAGAGCGAGCCAAAAGGGATGTTTCCCGTGACATCCCATATCTTAAGCGCCTGCTTGTTCTTATTACTTCTACCAAAAGATAGATTAGTTATACAAGCGAAACTCATCTCCTATCAGGGGCGATCGCAATTCCTGCGAGGAACCCTATCTAGGGGTTTTATCATCAATTACGAAGCCATTGAATCTTCTTTTTCGGCGCGTCTTTCGCGTCTTCGCAGTTCTGGCAAAAATCCCATTTCCCAAGATTTTAAATTGCTATAAATAACCTAACTCACTACAAAACAACCCGATCTATGTCTAGTTTTCTGTTCTGCATAGCTCGTTCAAATAGCTCAGTAGAAAGAGCTTGTTCGACCGACCAAACGCCCGGTTTTTCTAGTTTTCCTTCTAACATTAATTGAGCTATGCTGCCAGTACCGATGCCCGTAGCGACAGCAGCACTGGGGTGTATCGCTGTCGAGCAAACTTTAGCGGGTTGACCGTTTTTGAGACCGGTCACTTGCGATCGCACTGCCACACCAACCCCACTAAAACTATTAGTAACACTGGTCATCCCGTAACTGACGTAGGAAAGAAATTCAATCACGGAGTTATTTTTGAGCCAGCTAGCCGGCCAATACTTGGCAACAAACCAGGTAAGGTGATTGTAAAGGTCGGGAGACGTACCGAATTTAGTCACAACAGATTTGACGGGGAAAGTTTCGGGCAAAGTGATTGCTTCCGGCATATCGAACCAGTAAACGCCTGTGTTGCCGTAGGGTGCGGGAAATTCAATTGTTTCGCGCTCGCTGTAGGGTTTTACTTGCTGCCACTTGCGATCGGCCCAAACCTCAAAAGGAGTTTGCAATCCTAAAAAAGTGGTTCTCATGACGGTAACGCCAGCACCGCCCGAACCTCCGACAACATAACTCAAATGGATGTTTTCTGCTTCATCTAATTGTTCCACATCTCGCCGCACCATGCTATTAGACACACCGGGAAAAATGCCAGTGTTAATAATAGCAGTAACCCCAGAATTCTTAGCAGTTTCGCGCAATTCTAAAGCTCTGCGAGTAAAACTGCGGCTGTCGCTGACATCAGTATAATTAACACCTGCTTCTATGCAAGTTTTCAGTACACTAGCGTCTCGGTAGTGAAAAGGCCCAGCACAGTGAACGACAAGATTAGAGGATGAAACCGCTTGGCGCAGCGCTGCACTGTCTGCTAAATCTAAAGCTTGATACTGCACCCTATCCGGCGGCAATCCCGGCCCAATAGAGGCTTCAGAGTTGCGTCCGGTAACAGTAATTTCCGCGTCGGTATGAGTAACAAGGTCTTGGGCAACACTGCTGCCAATTCGTCCTCGACCCCCGACAATCAAAACTCGGTTTGCCATCGCTAAAAAAAGGGTAACGCCACTTCTCAGTTTCTCAACTTGGGGCCGGCGTTTTCATCCGCATAAAGTATGAATTGAGCAGAATGCGAAATGTTGGGGGATCGGCGGCGCCCTGATTCGGAGATGGGGAGCGACTTCTACCAGGGACTTGCCTGTTCTGCTAAATTATATATTTGACTGCAATACTAAGTTCAAAAATGCTTTCAGCGTTAACTTGTGATTCTCATATTGAGAATTTGATCGATGGAAGATGCTCTATGATGACAAAATATTTTAACAGCTTTGATGAAACGCAAACCGTCGCCACCAAGCCCGAAAAATTCACAGGATTTAGAAAAGGTATTGAGGGCGATCGCCAATCGTTTTCCCTTCACAGAGAATCAACCCTAAAAAATTATCGCACTTGCCAACTGATAAATCAATACAAACAAACGCAGATGTGATTCATCTGCGTTTATCTGCGTTTATCTGCGGTTGCTAAAAACCTTACTTCTCATTACTCCGAAATACCGACTTACCCTTCGCTTTCAGAGTATTAGCCGCATCTGCCAAAGTCTGCGCGAAAGGCTGCTGCGAGTGCATGAAAACGCGAGCGGTATTGCGTCCCGGCATCCCCGAAATCGAGCCGCCCGGATGCGTTCCCGCCCCCGTGAGGAACAAACCGTCGATCGGCGTTTTGTAATTCGCCAACTCCGGCAAAGGACGGAAAAATATCATCTGATCTAGCGTCATATCAACGTGATAATAATTCCCTTTCAAAGCCCCCAAACGCTCTCCCAATTCTGCCGGACTTTCCACGTGGCGCCCTATAATTGAATTTTTGATATTTGGCGCGTATTCTGCTAATTTATCGATGCAGCGATCGGCAACTTTGTTTTTCAGCTCATCCGTCCAACCCGTACCGTGCTGGCCGGTTCCTTCAGCATTTTCGATCTGGTAAGGAGCAAAAAATTCAATCCAAGCCGTATGATGTCCGGGGGGAGCCATTGACGGGTCTAGTACCGTCGGAAACACTACATACATCGATGGGTCAGAGTCGGGAATTCGACCGATTGAAGGCTCGCTGTGAGAAATTTCAACGTGTTTCACCGAGTCTGCAATTAAAACCGAACCAATTAAATATTCGTCCCGATGATTCCAGCGCTCAAACTTGGGCATTTCATTGAGAGCTAAGTCTATTTTGAGAATAGTCTCGTTGTTGTTAACAATTTTGCGCTCCAATCTTTCCCGCAAATCCGGGTCGGCACTGTCAACATCGCTGGAGTCCATTAAGTGCAGAAACAAGCGCTTAGCATCAATATTAGAAATGACACCTTTTGTCGCCCGGTATTCCGTGCCGTTGGCAACTCGAACTCCCACAGCGCGACCATCATCAACTAATATTTTCTCGACGTGCTGGTCGGTAAGTACCACACCGGAATAGCTTTTCACTAAATTGAGCAGCGCTTGCACTAATGCACCCGTCCCACCGCGCGGTCTTGCCATGCCGGGATTGTGTCTCATTGCCAGCATAATTGCGCCTACAGCAAGGGTTTTTTGCGAAGGAGGCGCGCCTAGTTCTGCGGCGAATCTTGCTAGGGGTGCTTTGATAAATTCCTCGTCAAACCACTCGTTGAGAAGGTCTTCAGCGCTGGTGAGCATCGTGCGAACAAAGTCCAGCGTTTTGTCGGGTGAACCGATGACTGACAATAAATCTTTGATTTTTGAAATATCGTAGTTGCCCAGAATATCTACGATCGATTTTGGTGGCGCATTAAACATCGGAACCATTGCCCCTAAAGCCCGCTGCCAAAAGTCTGTATATTCGGCATATTTTTTAGCGTCGCGCTCGTTGTAGCGGGCAATTTCAGCACAAGTTTTTTCAACGGATTTGTGCGCTAAGAAATATTTACCGTCGGGATGCGGACAAAAAGCCACTGGATCGCAGAAAAGATATTCTAAACCGTATTTTTCCAGTTCTAATTCTTCTACAACTGGCCCTAAATGGATAAACTCGTGGTCGATCGCGCACATATTGAATTTAAAATCCGGTAATTCCGGAATGGCCGCTTCAGTAGTTGCTGCGCCCCCGGGAACCGAACGTTTTTCTAACAACAGGACGGTATATCCAGCTTTCAGCAGATAAGATGCACAGACGAGTCCGTTGTGACCTGCGCCTATGATAATGACATCATACGTTTGCATAGATGAAGTTCTAAGGAGAGGATATTTTGCTTATTTTACAAATGTTAACAAGTTGGCTGTCTCTACCAATAGAAATAGATTCATTGTCAGTAAGCCCCTTTAGCATCTTACAAAAGAGGGAGCTTTGACAAAATGCTGTTGTGCGATCGCCCTGATTTCTGCTTAAACTTACAGAAATACCTTGGTTATAAAATCGCGCTAATATTGTACTCTATTTAGCCACATTTATCTGCATTCAATTAAAAAATTAAGCAAAGGAAGAAAGAAGAAAGAAGGAAGAGGTAAGGGAGTCTAGGGAATAGGGAATAGAAACAGTTTTGAGATGGCTTGTTTCCTGGCAACACGGCGACTGGAAGGAGTTACAGCCGAGTAAAATTACTTACTCCACACTCAAAACTGCGAGTCAATTAGCTATTAGTAGATTGAGACATATTACTTTAGTTGCTGGAGCGCCGCCTCAGCTTTTTTGGCACCATCATTGTTGCCTTGCTGGCGGTAAGTGTCGAGGGCTTGTTTAAAAGCTTCAATTGCTTCGGATTTGCGATCGCGCGCTTTGAAGGCCGTACCCATATTGTAATAAGCTTCTGCCCGGTTTGGATCGAGTCTAATCACTCGCCGAAAAGTGGTAATTGCTCCTAAAAAATCTTGTTTTTTCAGTTGAATTTCCCCGATTCCTGCGTGTGCTTCCACTAAATTCGGTCGCACCGCAATAGCCCGCTGATAAGCTATAAGCGCTCCGTCGAAGTCGTTTTGAGCCTGGAGAAGTTCGCCAATTTCTAGCTGCACTTCTGGATTCCTGGGCTCCAATTTTGCAGCTTCTTCAAAAGCTGCTAGCCCTTCGGAAGTATAGCCGGCCCGCAGCAAAGCAGTGCCTAATTTTAACTGGACACCTGCTTGTTTGGGAGCGAGTTCGGCTGCTTGTTGCAGCACGGTGACAGCACTGGCAAAATTTCCCTGCTGGATCAATACTAAACCCATTGAAGAATAAGCTTGCCAACTTTTTGGATCGAGGGCGATCGCCTCTTGGTATGCTTTAAAAGAACCGCTGTAATCTTTTTGCTGAAAGAGTACCACTCCGAGACCGATCCGGGCATTGACATTTTTGCGATCGAGCGCAGCGGCGCGGCGGTAAGCTGTGGCTGCTGCGGGGTAGTTTTGTAAATTCGCCATAGCATATCCTAATGCGTATTGGAAGTCCGCATTGTTCGGTTCCAGACCGATCGCTTGTTGGTAAAATTCTACAGAGGCTTCATAGTTGCCTTGACGCGCTTCTAAATAGCCAATACCAGAAAAAATGCGCGGGTTTTCCGTATCTAAACGCGCCGCTTCCTGATAAATGGCGATCGCCCTACTGTAGTCTCCTACATCTACAAACTCGCGCCCTTGTCGCAGCAGAGCATCTAAATTTGAATCATTTTGAGGGTTGACTTGAACGGATGTTTCTGCAGAGAGCGCTATCTGTGGCGCTGCGACAGCAAATCCTGCTACTAGCAACGTACTGAATACCAAGAGACTTTGTTTGTGCACGGCCATGTGTTTCAAAGAGTATGTGGAATGAAAGAGCGAGTTGCTGTCTGCTTGGCAAGCTGACAACTTATGGTTTACCAGGAATCTTTGAGCGGCGAGATGTAGTAAATCTACAGAACAAGACCCACTCAAAATTTTCGCGATTGAGGCCAACTGATGATTGTAACAACAACTGATATCATCCAAGGAGCAGAAATTCAATCTTACCTGGGAATTGTAACTGCTGAGGTGGTTTACGGCACCAACGCCCTGCGAGATTTCTTCGCGGGCATTCGCGACATCATCGGCGGGCGCACCGGCAGTTACGAGGAAGTGTTTCTCAAAGGACAGCGAGATGCCCTCGCGGAACTGGAAAAACGGGCCCAGCGCCTCGGCGCCAATGCCGTAATCGGCGTGGAAGTTGACACCGGCACGATTAATGTAGACTCGAGCGGAGCTTTGCTGCTGATTACTGCCGTTGGAACGGCTGTAAGATTGCGTTAAGCTGTATTTTCTGTATACGTCCGCATTTCCTGTATACATCCGGGAACTTTTCTAACGGGATAAAATAGTTATCAGTCATCAGTCATCAGTCATTAGCTAATAGCGGGTGGCTGAGGGCTGATGACTTTTTCGTTTCTTTCTTCAGACATAGATACTGGTTATTTCCCCAGGCAGATATAGTTTTTATTAATCTCAGCCACAATCAATGCTTAAGTGAAAGATTCTTAAAAATTAAAGCAACTCTAAGAGGAAAGAAAAACCTATGTCATACGTAAATAGACCTGTAGATAACGTTGGTACCGAACCGGTGGTCGTAAATTCAGTGATGGAATACCACGATCGAGTGCGGTGGGGCCCGATTTTTTCGGGTTTGGTAATTGCGATCGCCACACAACTGGTGTTAAGTGCATTGGGCGCCGCGATCGGCTTGAGCAACATTGCTAATTCAGGAGCTCCGCGCACTATTGCAGGGGACGTAGGTACCGGGGTCGGAATTTGGTCAATTATCAGTTTGTTAATTAGCTTGGGCGTTGGCGGTTGGGTAACTGCTCGCGCTTGCGGCCCGATGAATCGCAACACAGCGCTTTTGAACGGAGCAATTTTGTGGGCAACCACCTTAACCATTGGCTCTTGGCTGTTAGCAAATGGCGTGGCCGGTACTTTTGGCGTCATAGCTGCGAATGCAGGAGAAGCTATTAATCAAGCACAGCAGGGCGGGGTCGATTTGCCGAACCAAGCGCCTAACGTAACTGCTCAGGATACTCGCAATATTGCTGGTAATGCTGCGAAAGCTGGTTGGTCGTTTTTGTTCGGCTCGCTATTGGGTTTAGTTGCTTCGATGGTAGGAGCATCTGCCGGCGCGCGCACTCCCCGGCATCACTCGTAAAAGTTTCGTCAGACACGGAAAGTTTATATTCATGAAAGCACTTTTGTTAAGGTGCTTTTTTGTTGCTTTAATTGGCTCTCCTGAACTCATGGTTATAAGTTTATCTAATCAGAAAAGCAAGCTAATACGCGATTCCTAAAATTATTAAAATTAGAAAAACCATACCCTTGCTGCATTATCAACTTAATCCGATTGTTGGTTTCTTCCATGACTCCACTTGTTGTGCGATGAAGAAAGTAGTTGCAAATACCCTCAAAATGATTCTCAATTGTTGATGCAGATTCTCTAAAAAATACATCTGCATGATTTAGCCATTCTTTAATTTTATTATGCCCTTTTTGGACCGTCAAATTAGTCTCATATATTTCTCTAAATTTTTCTTTCATCTCATACGCAATTCGCAAACATTCGGATTTTCCTAGTGTCACTTCTAATTTATCAATCTGGTCTTGAGTCAAATTTACTCGATTACTTAATAATAAATATTTACTTTGCCTATCTGTTATTCCGGCTGCTCTACGTAACTTATTTAAGTCTTTATTAACTACTTTCATGACATGAAAACGATCAATAATAACTTTGGCATTTGGGAATACTTTTTTGATAACTTTAGGGAATCCTCCCCACATATCAACACTGACTTCCTCAACTTGTTCGCGAACCTCAATTGCTTGCTCCATAAAAACTTCAATGATTTCTTCACAGCGGTGAGAATCAATCATCTCAATTAAATTACCTTCGCCCAGGTCACTCACAACAGTCACAAAATTTCCTTGACATGAGCGCATACTTATCTCATCCAGACCAATTCGTTTAACCCGTTGCCAATTCGGTTTTTTTTTTGTTTACCTGCTCAAATATTCCTTTTATTTCGTCATAACTCAGTCCTTCTTCTCGTCCTATTTGCTCCATGCTCGATTCTTTAACACGCTCATAAATATTTTGTTCGTATCGTTGAGTATGCCGTCTTTTAACGTCAAAAAAATCTAATTTTTCTGTGGGATACCGTTGACAAATACGACAGTAAAACTGCCGTCGTGGGAGTTTTAGATATACAGGACGACCAAAAACCGACAAATCTCTTACTAAAATTGGTCGATTTTGATGCAGTTTTTCCGTAGAATTGTTACAATGATGACAAACAATTCCTTCTGATAAAATGCTCAGTCCCAAGAAAATTTTTCCCTCAACTTGAGTACAATTTTCACCCCTGACTCCAGGCAAGGCTAATAGATAGTCTAAATGGAAGCTCATAACGGTAAATGTATTAGTAGGTACATTTTACACCATAAAGTCAGGAGATCCCTTTAATTCGTGAACTATTTTTTTTCTCGTCGATCGTTTCTCGTTCCCAGGTAGAACCTGGGAACGCATTTCTTGAGGCTCTGCCTCCAGGTTTTTTAAGTTAGTCAGTTCTAAGTGTTTAGCGACCAGGGCGGGCGAGTGTGAGTTTGGACTCTTTGTCATGGTAGCGGTAGGTTAAGACAATTTAAGTTTATTAAAAAATTATTAAGAAAACTGAAAACTCTAATTTGATGACTCTATACTCCTCAGAGTAACTACGAAAACTTGATACAAATACCGTAGTTAAAGAAAAAGTATCGGTGAATCAACAACAAGTTTGGCAAAATTCAGTGACTTCGATCGTTCAGTCTCTCAAATTTGCGATCGCAGCCAGTTCCCAATTGGTGCGATTTTCAGGGCAATTTCTCAAACAAGCCCAGCATCTAGGACGCTCTGGAAAAACCTACATCGTCTTGTTTTTACTAGGGGTAATTCTACCTACGTCAATTGCTGCTTGCTCTGCAACGGGTGGGGCTAATCAAGGCGATATCAAGCTCAACCTAGTTTCCTTCTCAGTGACGAAAGCGGTTCATGACCAAATTGTCCCTAAATTTATTGAAAAGTGGAAGAAAGAGCACAACCAAAACGTCATTTTTGAACGCAGTTATGGCGGGTCTTTAGCGCAAACCGACGATATCATTGCCGGCAAACAAGAAGCCGATGTGGTGCATCTTGCCCTCCCATTGGATGTAGTTCGCATCGAAGAAGCTGGTTTGATTAATTTTGGCTGGGAGGACAGAGTTCCTAGACGGGCAGTAGTTAGTCATTCTGTGGCGGCAATTGTCACCCGAGAAGGCAACCCCAAAGATATTCAAACTTGGGCAGATTTAGCCAGAGAAGATGTAAACGTGATTGCAGCAAATCCTCAAACATCGGGTATTGGCGTTTGGGAATTTTTAGGTCTGTGGGGGTCAGTAACCCAAGAAGGAGGCGAACCTGAACAAGCCCTTGATTTTGTGGGCAAAATCTATAAAAAAATTCCCACCCTAACCAAAGATGCCCGCGAAGCCAGCGACTTATTCTTCCAACAAGGGCAAGGAGATGCCTTAATCACCTATGAAAATGAAGTGATTTTAGCTGGAACTGCAACGAACCGACCCAAAACCAGTTACTTTGTTCCTCCCCTCAATATCTCTATCGATAATCCCGTGGCAATAGTTGATAAAAACGTGGATAAGCATGGAACGAGGGAAGTAGCAGCAGCCTTTGTCGATTTTCTCTATTCAGACGAAGCTCAGCAAGAATTCGCCAAATTAGGCTACCGTTCGGTCAATCCCTTTATCGCTCAAAGCGCAGAGGTGCAATTTCCCCCAATTAAAACTTTGTTCAATGCTCAAGATTTAGGAGGGTGGCATTTGATCAAAGAGCAGTTTTTTGCAAGCGGTGCCATCTTTGACCAAATTAAGGGAAAGTTCTGAACCTAAACGCCTAATTCACTTTCATTTTTCCAAACTTACACTCAAATGCTATGAAATTTTATCGTTGGTTTTACCTAATCCCTCTCATCGTCATGGGCAACCTGATGACGAGTTGTGGCAATTCAGGAGATAAGGAACAGCAAATCAGTATTGATGGTGGTGCTGTGGGCTTTAGCGTTTCCCTCGCCGTCGCCGAAGAATACCAAAAACTTTATCCCAATGCCCAAGTCAGCGTCGCTGCCAGTGGCACAGGGGGAGGGTTTAGCAAGTTTTGTGCTGGAAATCTTGATATTGCGGGGGCTTCTCGCACCATCAGAGAGGAAGAAATCAAAAAATGTGCCGACAAAGGAATCGAATTTATTGAACTGCCGATGGCACTTGATGGTCTTGCGGTAGTGGTTAATAAGGAAAATAACTTTGCCAAATGTCTAACGATTAAAGAATTAGACACAATGTGGAATGCCAAATCCGAAGGCAAGATTACCAGTTGGAAGCAAATCAATCCCGACTTTCCCGACGAAAAACTGTTGCTGTTTGCCCCTCCTTCCGATACAGGAACCTTTGATTATTTCACCCAAGCCGTAACGGGTAAAAGGAAAAATAGCCGTACCGACTTTACCCCCAGTCGCAACCAAAATACCCTCGTTCAAGGGGTGATTGGCAATAAATCGGGAGTGGCCTATCTGGGAATTGCCTTCTTGCTCCAAAACCAAGACAAATTGAACGGGGTGGCGATTGAAAATGCGGATGGAAAATGCGTTAAACCAGTTCCTCTTGATAACGTTCTGAGAAATATCTATAGCCCCCTCTCTCGCCCCCTCTTTATCTACGTCAATAAAAACGCCCTGATACCAATTCACTATGAACCTGCACTTAATATAGCTTCTAGGATATAGTCCCAACCACAGAGAGATAAAACTTCTTC
>NZ_JAUBRP010000101.1:0-19422 GCF_036701935.1 Microcoleus sp. M2_D5
TCCCGCCCGTCATGAGTGGACGGGCGGGACGCCCATCCCACTTTCAAGAGTGGAAGTTATTTAATTCTCATTCCTAACCTTGGATTTGAGCATGAGGTCGATAGCTCTCGATGCGATACTATAGAATCGATGATGTCTGTCCAATTATAGATCACCTTTTACTCTAAACTCTTCCAAGCGAGAGATGATTTTTGATTTTGGGAAATTTACTATAACAATACCCTCTACCCACTCACATAAAACTACTTAAAATAAGGGAAAAAACAAGCCGAATAAATTCATGACAGGGAATCCCAAAAAACTTGACCAAGAATAAATCCTATATTGCACTGTTCAATAGTGCGGACTATTTTTCTAGGGCCCAATGGCTAATTTTCTATGACTTTGAGCCCCGGTGGATAATTAAATCAATGTCATCTCCACTCCTGACTTGCATTTAATTCGAGTTTTTTATGTTTCTTGCCATCTAAAGCTTGTAGTATCATCCCCAAAAAACCAACTGTATTGAATGTTAACCTGGTTCTATTTATTACATTGACACGAGAAACTCATGGAAAACACATTGTTCGATCGCACATTCCGGGACAGCGAAGGCAAAATTGTTATAGCTCAGATGCCAAATCTACCACTGAGTGTCGGAATTGTAGCTAGTTTATTAACGCTTGTTGTTACAACAGGAAAAGTTAATCTAGGGTTGGATCTAGTAGCATTTGGCTCTTTGTTTACTTGGGCTTGGGAAGAATTATTTCAAGGCGTTAATTACTTTCGTAGAGCATTAGGTCTGATTGTGCTGGTTGGTCTAATTGCGGGGAAACTTCAATAATTAGGTAAGCATAAATCAAATCAAGAAGGTATATAAGCTGTCACGCATTTAAATTGCATATTCTGGGCGGGATATTAGCCCCACCCCACCCCAAGGGGATTGTTTTGTGATATTCAGTTTAAATGCACAACAGCTTAGCAGTGGGAGCATCTCAATGAAAGCAGCCCAGCCCAAAATTGGAGTTTTGAGGCTGGAGTTTTGAGGCTCTCTTGCTGCGGGGAAAAAGGAAGAAGGAAGGATCCCGAATAAGTGTTTTTACAGATATGAGATGCTCCCGGACGATCGCGGGGGTGGCGATCGGCATCCTGGATATTGATGAAATGCGTGGGGAAAAGACAGAACAAGCTTCTGGTTGATGTAGAAGCCAGTTGGCTTAAGGTTTCGGTTAAGATATTTTGTTGTGAATCTCTGGGAGAGCAATTATGAAAGGTTTAAAGGGAAAAAACGCACTAATTACTGGAGCGAGTTCAGGCATTGGGCAGGCGATCGCCATTCGTCTCGCCCAAGAAGGTTGCAACATTGCCGTTAACTATCGCAAAAGCTTAGAAGAGGCAGAAGATACGGAAGAAATAGCTCTGCAAAAAGCCTGTGGACAAGCATCGGAATGCGGCGTTGAAACCCTATTAGTTCAGGGAGACGTCTCCAAAGAAGACGACATCCTTCGTATGGTGAATACTGTCATTGATAAATTTGGTAGTCTGGATATCCTGATTAATAATGCTGGGATTCAAACAGAAAGCGCATCCCATGAAGTGCCAACCGATGAATTCGATCGCGTGATTGCGGTGAATTTGCGAGGTGCATATCTCTGTGCGCGGGAAACCATTAAGCATCTGTTAAAGCAGCAGCGCCCTGGCGTGATTATCAATATTTCGAGTGTGCATGAAATCATTCCCCGCCCGATGTATATCAGCTATTCCATCAGCAAAGGCGGCATGGGAAATCTGACTAAAACCCTAGCGTTGGAATACGCAAACCGAGGCATCCGTGTCAATGCTATTGCGCCCGGTGCGACGATTACACCGATTAATGAAAGCTGGACGGACAATCCAGAACAAAAGGCAGTAGTGGAAAGCCATATCCCAATGGGACGGGCAGGCACATCGGAGGAAATGGCAGCATCTGTTGCGTTTCTCGTATCAGATGAAGCGGCTTACATTACGGGACAAACGCTCTATATTGATGGTGGATTGACCCTCTATGCTGACTTTCGCGAAGCTTGGTCTGCCTAAACAGACAATGAACCACTTGCCCAGTTGCGGAATGACTGTGAACTGCTCAAATTGAAGGAGAGGTTTGATAATAAACAATTCTTTTGAATAAATTTAGGCTCGCTGCGATCGAGCCTAAATCCGGGTTAAATAGCGCCTTGATTATGAACCGCAGAGGGCGCAGAGGATGCAGAGAGGGGAGAAGAGTATTAAGGCGATATAAAACCCATATTTGGGATTACTTGTAACTAGATTCTACCAAGATGACAGGCATAGGACTGGTTTCTAATACGGCTTGAGAAACTGAACCTACTAGCACTTGTTCCCAAGGTTGATGCCCTCGTTTTCCGATCGCAATATATGTCACTTGCCGAGCTTGCGCCACGCGGATAATCTCCTCTGGCACTGTACCAGAAAGACTCAGGAACTCATAGCGAATATCTGATAATATTCGTTGTGCTTGTTGTTGTAATTGGGCGATCGCCTTTTTATCTCCCAGGTTATCCACATACAAAACAATCACATCCCCGTCACTGCGCCGAGCTAAGTCTGCCGCCTTAGTTAAAACATCTGTTGTTAGGGGGGAAGTGTCTACTGCGGCGAGAAAAACTGGACGGCCGGAAATCGCTACTTTGGTCGGGTCAACTTCGCCTTTTTCTAATAGTTTGGGAGCAAAGGTAGGAATTGCCCAAGCACCCAAGGGAGCGGTTACTAAAATTGAGAGGGCTGCGATCGCCAAAATCGTCTCGCCACCAGCAATCCCCTGAGCTAGAGGAATTGCCCCAATCGCCGCTTGCACCGTTGCCTTAGCCGAATTTCCTGCTAGCAAAAACAGCCGTTCTTTCCCAGTCCAATTACTACCCAAGGTGGAAAGATACCAACCGAGCGATCGCCCAATCAGAGTCCCGATCGCCAACACCAACAAACCAACCAGCAAGGTATTGCCTAATACATTAAGTTGAATACTTGCTCCCAGCAGCACAAACAAAATAATTTCCGCGATCGTCCACAAACTATCAAAGCCACCCCGCAATCTTCGTGCTAAAGGTGCATCCAACTCAATCAGGAAAAACCCCGCCGCCATGACAGCCAAATAGCCAGAGAAAACCGGAATATGTTCGGCTGATACTACCAGCCCTAGGGCAAAGCCAGCAGCGACTAGGGAATCCTGAACCGCAGTTTGAGTCCAGTTTTGCTTGACTAATAGTGACACTAAAATTCGAGCAGTTACCCATCCCAAAAGCACCCCCAAGGTAATTTGGATGATGATTTGAAATGGCAGCAATTGCAGAGGGCTGAGGGTGATTCCTCCCAGTAAGGTAATGGCTGTAGCTTTCCCTTGGGACAGAAACGCTAGCAGTAGGCTAAACACCAGCAACAGCAATACATCTGACAAGGCACTTCCCGTCAGAATCGCATCGGGAATTCCTTTTTTTACTCCCCACCCTAGACTTTTTAACCGCAGCATTCCGGGAACAATTACTGCTGGAGATTCTGCGCCAATGATGCAGCCTAGCAGTAGCCCCGTCAAAAAATCAAACTGAAGCAGCCACATCGCAGCGACAGCAATAGAAATAGCCTCGCAAGCTGCGGGGAGAAAGCCTAATCGCAGCGCCACGGTTCCCTGTTGGGATAGCTTTTCGCGATCGAGTCCTAACCCCGCCTTCATCAAAATCACCATCACGGCTATGGTGCGAAGGGAATTCGCTGCGCCCAAAACCTCCTCGCTAATCACATTCCCCAGTTGCGGGCCTAATAAAATGCCCACCAGCACCATACCTACGAGTGCTGGAGCTTTCAGCCGTCGAGCAATCTGCCCGACAAAAAAGCCCATTAATAAAATCCAGATTATACTTTCTAACATCACGCCACCTTGAAGTTGAATCGATGAAGGTGACTTGTAGGGGAAAGATCGATCGAGGCATCCGCACCATCCTACCCTTCCGCCACAAGTCGGAACAGTAGGAGCCATCAGCCTTTTAAACGTTATGAAGATTATGAATAACGCAGGGCGGTTTCGGCGAGCTCCATCGCCATCCTTACTTTTATAGCACTATTGAAGCATTTAAATTGTCTGTCAAAAAAAATCAAAGTCTTGTGGGGAGTAGGGCCCTAGCGTCCCGCCCGCCCTTAATATACAATTTAAATGCGCGACAGCTTATTCCATTTCCGTGCCTCCAGGAATGTCTATCCTTGTTCATGGACTTCGACAGTTTGAATCCATCTTTTTGGGATGGAAACTAGCTCATGTCCTGGAAGGATTACTATAGCAATCCTTCCAGGAGTCGTACAAATATTTAGAGGTAATGCCTTTCTTTATCTACCCGGTCTCATGGGGGCAACCACGGGGGGTTTGCCCCTAGGAATGAGAATTAAATAACTTACAATGCGTGATGGTTCTTGTGGGATGGGCGTCCCGCCCGTCCAGAAAGGGCGGGGTTCCGCCCAACCCACTTTCAAGAGTGTAAATTATTTAATTCGCGATCCCTACAATAATTACACAAATGATTTAGCATTAGGATTGTTATAGGTAATTGAAAAGGTTGCAATATCTCACTTGGATTGGATTTTTACCCAAATTAAATGACCTTCTTTCTCCTAGTTTTTTATCAATTTATAATGGCGATACTTTGCCTGTTTTGGCTCGATATCCTCGCAGCATCTGCCACCTTCAAAGCGTACAAACTACTGGCATTATCCACGTACAAAGGCGTACCGCTTGACAAATATTCCAACACCATATCGGTGTCTTTGGCAAACAAGCCGCGCCGCGTTCCTACTTTGATGTTTTGCCGATTCTCTCCCTGAATTAATTGACCGGATTCTGGAGTAAAAACCAGCGTTCCTGCTTCTCCGTAGATGGTGAAAATGTTTTCAGACTGCCAAAAACTCTCTCCTTTGCCATAAACAGCTTCAGCGACAACGCCATTGGCAAAGCGCAACTGTGCGTTGCACAAACAAGCTTTGTAGAAATCCGGCTGACTGTCCCAAAATTGAGCTTGACAGTTAACGCTTGCGACTTCCCCGAACAAATCAGTAAATCGGTGCAGTCGCGAAATTGCACCAACTAACGGAAACCCAAAGAGGGAATGTTGATAAGTCCACCGCTGCGGCGCTGGGTGTTGAGGAGTAACAGTAATGTAGCGGGCGTAAAAAACTTTACCGATTAAGGGCAAAGATTCTTTGATTGAGGAGTGCAAACCGCCTAAGAGTTCGATGTGTTCGATGTGGAGGAGTTTTTGCTTTTGGGCTGCAAGTTCGATCGCCCTTTCTGCTTCAGATACGTCTAAAGATAGAGGATATTCCACCACAACGTGCTTGTCATTTTCGAGCGCGGCCAGGACGATCGCCCCGTGATCCCGGTTCACCGTACAGACAATCACCAAATCTAAATCGTCTCTTTCTACCAGCTTGCGCCAGGAAACCGCAGCTTCTGCCCCGAAGCCTTGACAAAAGGCTGCGGTTTTTTCCGGGGAGTGGCCCGCAACAGCTACCAAGTGCGATCGCCCATCAGCTTGAATTGTCTGGGCCCTCAACTTAGCGGCAAAACCAGTACCCACAATCCCCACGCGAATAGGAGAATTAACTGAAAAACCAAAGCGAGTATCAATATTAGTCATGGGATTTGAGATTTAAGATTTTAGATAGTTACAGACTTGCGGTGCAGGGGTTTAGGGGTTCTATGGCCCCGATTTTAACCTGTGGTTGTGGTGCGATTTATGGGATCGAGCCTTCAACACCCAAGTCTTGATGTCGATCTAACTATACATTTCACCGCCTGCTGGGACTTGCCTTGCAGCAAGTCTTGCTGAAACTCGATCGACACACCGCATACCCACAACCCGGTTTTTGTGCTGTAGGGCTCAAAACAGGATTTTTCCTAGAAACCGGATTATTTCGCGCAAGTCTTGCGGCAACAGTATCACAAGGCTGAACCCAAGATAGGTATAAGTAATAAAGATGAAATTAGAAAAAGTTATAACTAATCCCATTCAAATGTTTTGTAAATAAGTGTGTCAACCTCCCTTATATCCCCTAATATCATAGAGGGAACGAACCTAATACCTAACCTCAAAGCTAATAGAGCCTTGAAGGTTGCATTAGGAAAAATTATCAATTTTGTTGAATTTTTGAGAGGATTTAGTGCATGGCAACTTACAAAGTTACCCTCATCAGCGAAGCCGAAGGAATTAACCAGACCATTGACGTTGATGACGATACTTACATTCTTGATGCTGCTGAAGAAGCAGGACTCGACCTCCCCTACTCTTGCCGCGCTGGAGCTTGCTCCACCTG
The DNA here is from genome assembly GCF_036701935.1 of Microcoleus sp. M2_D5. Lineage (NCBI taxonomy): Bacteria > Bacillati > Cyanobacteriota > Cyanophyceae > Oscillatoriales > Microcoleaceae > Microcoleus > Microcoleus sp. M2_D5. The sequence goes on from NZ_JAUBRP010000101.1 coordinate 6,331, forward strand.
CGCCGGCAAAATTACCAAAGGCGAAGTTGACCAATCCGACCAATCTTTCTTGGACGACGACCAAATCGAAGCTGGATTTGTCCTCACCTGCGTCGCCTATCCCAAGTCTGACTGTACGATCGAAACTCACAAAGAAGAAGAGCTCTACTAAGAAAGGACGCTCTGCGTGATACCCTAAGAAACCCGGTTGCTCGTTTCCAGAATTAAGAAGCTGAAATACGGCAATTATTTTAAGAAACCGGGTTTCGGTGTCTAACACTGCAACAAAGCCGCCAGCAGTCTCTCACTCCCATCTATGAATTCGTAGCTGTTTGAGCAGATAGCTGGCCCAATAATTTTAGATTTTAGATGGCAGATTTTAGATTAACTGTGAAACCAATCTAGAATCCAAAGTCTAAAATCTAAAACTTTTACGGCTAATGTTTAGTTTGGCGTGGCGCGGAATTTATTTGTGTAGTGGCGATTTAAATCGCCGACTCTTAGGCCGAGTTCGATCGCCTATTCGCGCCAAAATGTAATGTTATCGCTAAGCGGGACAACTCGAGCGCCGGGAAAATAAAAGCCCAGAATTTGAGATCCATTCCAGCCCAAATTAGCCAAATTGTAAGAACCAGTCTGACTCATTCCCACGCCGTGCCCAAAACCGCCTCCGACAAAAGCATAACCGTTGAGAGTTTTGTCTGGATTGTAAATTGGTTCTAGGTAAAAAAGCGTGCTAATCGGCGGGTAAAAAGCATTGCGAATCTCGTCTTTGTCGATATCAATCGGGCCCAAGTCAGTTTGAACCTTCATTTTCAAAACTCGACCTGCGGGCGACCTTTCCACCACTTCCACCTGAGTGACAGTTTTAATATTAGCCAGCGGGTGCTGTTTCTTCTGAAGATACTGTTTGAGAAATCCAGCAAGCGCGGTCAAAGAAGCAGGTTCGCGCCACCGAAAAGTGTCTTCTTTTTCCTCATTAAACCCTTTTTCCAAACTGATAAAGCGGCGGAAATTGTTTTCGTCAGACAAACTCTGCTTGGACAAATCCCACACCTTATTAGGGGAATCGACGATGGATCGCAAATACGGACGTTCCGCCCCGTGCCACACATCGTTAAAAGAGGCTGTCACGCCGCCGCTAGACGCGGAATAAAGCGCGTCTACTAGCTGATTTTCGTAAGTTAGCACCAAACCGCTCGTTTGGGCGATCGCCTTATCACTTTGCGGGTAAACCTCCGTCAAACCCTTATAAACTTGACAGTTAACATCAGCGCACAACTCATAATTATCCACAGCAAACCGGCGCAAATTTCTCAAGGCGTAGGTTCTCGCCAAAATAGTTTGAGCGACAATCGCAGCGTAAGGCGAAAAAGCCCCGATTTCGTGAGGAACAACACCCCGCAAATAAGTTTCCGTCAGCACTTCATTCACCAAAGTATAAGTGCCGTAAGCATTTTTTTGCAGGCGCAAATTACCACCATAACGGCGAGTTTGTTGAATAGCTTTTTCTGGTTCAATAGCTGTCGCCTCTTGGGTGGTTTGTTCCAATACCTCAATTACATTTTTCCCGGCCGTCACATCCAACTCATTGCGGTTGAAACGAAAGCCGTTTAAAACCCAAAATGCCTGGGGTATTTGTTTTAAAACTTTGGAATCCAAAAAAGCGGTTTTGTTACCTTGAGCTTGCAAACTTTGCAACAGCCAGCGACGCACCAAAGGAGAGTTGTAAGTATCTCTTTTCGCCCAAACTTGCCAGCGCAAAGGTTGAGCAATTTCTACCTCAATTCCCTGGGCGCGCCACTGATTAGCGCTGTCTTCGGCACTCTCGAAACTGCGGTGAGAACTTAGTACCACTCGTTCTTCTACTAAGGGCGATTCCAGCGGTTTCGGGGCTATTTCTAACTTGACGCTAGCAGCAGTTTTGGTTTCTATGCCTTGAGGAGTTTTGTAACGCAAAGTTAAGCTGTCGCCCGGTAATGCTTTCAGCGTCAGTTTGTCGGTTGCTTTCGTGCCAAACCGCTGCACCACGCCGATTTTGATCGGTCTATTTTGGGGACTTTGGGCGTATGCCGCAGCGCTGAAAATGGGTAACAGGCACAATGCGGCGAACACAGTCCTAGAAATGCAGCTAAACCATTTGTAATTGGGAGTTGGAGGTGCTTGAGCGAACACGGTTATCTGTCTCGCGATAGTTGAAATTGGGGGATTTTTGATTGTAGGTTAGCACATTTAGCGACTGCTATAGGGGAATTGCGGAAGATAAGGTGGTTTGGTTGCCAGAATTCTGTTAAGTAGGTAGGCGCAAATAAACTTTACACCGAGCAAATTTTATCCCGGACGCACCCTAGACCTAAATCTAAAATCTAAAATCGTTATGCCATTAGGAACCCTACAAGCTTGTGTATTTTCGCTTTTGACATTAGTTACTGCTGTTTCCAATATTGGTAGGCGGCATAGGCTAAGGTGACAGCGCCGGTCACGATCGCAGATTCATCAACCTCAAATTGCGGGTGGTGGAGGGGATAATTCGGTTTGTCAGTCAGTCCCACTCCTAAGCGAAACATGGTTCCCGGTGCGTGTTCTAAGTACATCGAAAAATCTTCCGCGCCGAGGGATGGTTCTGGTAAAATCTGGACGCGCGATCGACCTAAAGCTTCTAAAGCCGCAGTTTCGACTAATTGCGTGAGTTTTGGGTCGTTTTGGACTCCGGGTACGCCGCGCTTGTAGGTGAGTTCGTATTTAGCGCCGTAAGTCGCGCAAACGCTGGAAACAATCTGTTCGATCCAAGCCGGCAGGTTTTCGTGGGTTTCAGGATGCAGCGATCGCACGGTTCCCAGCAATTTTACTCGATCGGCAATCACGTTCGGCGCTCGTCCGCCGCTAATTTGCCCGATCGTCAAAACCACAGGCCTCAAAGGATTTTGCGTGCGGCTAATTGCCTGCTGCAAAGTGGTAATTATCCCAGAAGCAATCCAAATTGCGTCGATCGCCTCGTGGGGACGCGCACCGTGGCCGGATTCGCCCATCACAATCAATTCTAGGTCATCTGCCGCCGCTGTCAGGGCCCCGTGGCGGATACCGACGCAACCGCCGGGAATCGTCGGGAAAACGTGCACTCCGAGGATGCCGTCAACATCTTGCATCGCCCCATCTTTAATCATCCACTGAGCACCTTGGGCAATCTCTTCGGCCGGCTGAAACAAGAAGCGGACGTGACCGGGCAATTTTTCCTCTAGCTGAGACAATATCATGGCTGCGCCCAAACCGACGGTGGTGTGGATGTCGTGGCCGCAGGCGTGCATGACTCCCTCGTTGCGGGAGGCAAATTCTAAGTTTGTGCGTTCTTGAATCGGCAAAGCGTCCATATCGGTGCGAATTGCCAGCCACCGGGACTCGCTGCTGTGGCCTTTGATTTCGCCGAGCACTCCTGTTTTGCCGATTCCTTCGATCGCCCGGACTCCGCTGGATGCGAGAACTCCGGCTACGTAGGCGGCGGTTTGATATTCTTGACCGCTGAGTTCGGGGTGGGAGTGGATGTGGCGGCGTATTTCGATTAAGCGGGGTGCTAGGGTGGCGGCTAATTCTTTGATGCGGGGAAGCATGAATTTTGTTGGGGAGTGCGGTACAAGTTGTAGTCAACTAGGGTAACGCATATGTTTGGGGGTGAACAGGGTTATAAGGGGCTAAAGTGCGATCGGGCTTTTGGATGGCAGTGCTATTTCGTTTGTGAATAGGATTTTTTTTACCGCAGAGGGCGCAGAGGACGCAGAGAAAAGAGAGAAAAGAGAGTTAGGTTGAAACCCGGAATAAGCGTCTATATTCTAGGTTCAAAGGCTGATTTTTCGTTGATAATATGATGTCCGGTCGAGCAACCGCGATTTTTGTTGTAGGGGCCCGTGAGCAAACAATACCTACCAATAATTTACCATCTCAAAAACCCGCCCCTACCGGGATATTATGGTTAATCGATCGGACATGATATAATTTATGGTTGTGATATCATCAAAAAGTAATTTTATTAAAATTATTACCTATGATTAGCTTTGGATTATGGAATATAATTATTATAATTGCAGTCGCTTTGTTTCTCAAATATAATTGGCGATTAGATAGCGAAAAAACAGCATGGCAAGATTCTTTGTTTTTAAAACATCCTTGGATCGAAAGGTTGACTCTGTTTTTTCGTCAACCTATTGTTAACTTTATTTTGCAAGCAGTTATTGTATTAGTTCTCACCCGATTTCTCTGTTATACCGGTTGGTTGGTTTACAATCTGACTACTCGGCCCGATCCGCCTTACTGGGATTTTAAGTGGTTTTATGTAGCGAGTAGATTAGCCCATCAGCATTTGAGTCCCTTTAATGTGGAGGTGTTTAACATCGGTTTCTGTAGCATCACTAAAGTGTGCGGGTTTATTCCATCTTTTGTTTATCCACCTAATATCATTCCTGTGCTGTGGTTTTTGGGCTATTTCCCGATGAAGACTGCCTTCACAATCTGGACTTGGCTGCATCTTGTTGCCACAGGTTTTGTTTTATGGGGAGCGAATATCTTGTTGGTGTCGCACTCACGAGCTTTTCGGACTATTTGTAGTATATCAGTTGCATTACTCTACGGTTTTGTCTTCGATCTTCAAGTTGGCAATGTGGCAACTTTTATTGCGGTTCTGCTGTTATGGATGTTCATTTATGCTAGAAAGAATCAAGATATAATTGCCGGAGTTTTATTAGGTTTTGCACTTGTCAAACCCACTTTACTTATATTGTTTCTTCCTTATTTTTTAATCAAAAGACGGTTTCAGCTAGTTTTTATATCTCTAGTCACGGTAATTTTTTTGGCAGTTATAGGTCTAGCTGTAACGGGCAATTCTTTAACAGGTTTTATACAGGATGCGACTCGTGGATTTCCACTCTGGCTCAACGATCCATCGAATAATGCTTATATTTCTATGAGTCGCCTTGATTTAAGGGTTATGGGGCCGAGATTTTTCCCCCATAGTCTCTTCGTGGCGAAGCTATTTTCTGACTCGATCATTCTGGTGCTAGTTGGTTTAGTGAGTTGGTATTTTTACAAAAAACAATCTCGCAATGCTTGGTCAAAAAAAGTTGACTTATCTGAAATGGTGCTAATTTCTACTTTGAGTATTGCTATCAACTATTCACAGCCCACCAGTTCTGTGATGTTAGCACCGGCGGTGGTTTTTTTGCTGAATGATTTATGTTTTCAGATTAAACATTGTGCCTTCTCTAGGCAAAGAATGTCGGTTTGGTTATTGGCTGCGGGCTGTGTCATGGTGCAAACCGCTGTGATTCATGGCGGGCTGTTGGTGTTTCTAGGAAAGCGGTGGAACTGGAAGGGGGGGGAATTGCCTTATGTGTTTAAAGTAACTATTTTTTCACTACCGAGTTATGCGATTTTAGGTCTTACGTTAAGTGTTTTAGTCTTAGCAATTACATCCCTCGGTCAAAAACAGGTTCCTGAATTTGACCCTTTGGATCGGGTTTCGGGTTAGAGGAAAAACAAAACCCAACTCCAACACAAAATAAACGGCCCGACAGGTTGGCAGTTGAGAATTACCCATCAGCGTAGAGATCAAAGGTTAATTGCTGCTGGGTTCATCTTCTGTAGTCTTTTTAGCCAAGTAAGCATCTACAGCTTCAGAGACAATCCGACTTACGAGATTGCTGACTGTCCGGTCTTCTTTCTTGGCCCAATCTTCCAAGACGTTGTAGGCGTTTGGAGGAACGTAGCTGGTGACTCGTTTTAGGTTTTTTGCTGGCAAGTTAGGCAACTGGGAATTTACTTCATATATCGATCGTACTTTCTTTGTACGCCTCTTGCATAGTGACACACGGTGTGATACCGTGTAAATAGTCAAAAACCAAACCCCCACCGGTCAGACTCGCAATCGTTCGGTGGGGGCTGGAACTCCCATATTTAGGAGAAACTGTATGATATCACAGCCAAAATCAGTTCCTGAACTGCTCCGGGAAGAAATCCCTGATGTACCTCAAGGTAAGCAACCGATTCGTTTGCTGTTGTGTGGCGTTCCCAAAGCGGTAGACAGCATCGTTAATCTGCTGCACGTATTGGGTTTTGCACAAGTTGGGGAATGGAGCCCGCCTCTACCTTCGCCGATTGCGGGTGAGGTAATTCGGATTTTAACCCGTTACTGGAAAGAGTAATCTTTGAGGGCGATCGCACGAATTGAAAAAGTGCGATCGGCCTTTCTGTCTCATTTAGGACTTACCCATAAATACCAAAGAAACCGGGTTTTTCACGACAGTTAAAGGCCCGGATGCAGTATTTCCGTAAAAAACCCGGTTTCTGACTACCCGCAAACCAAAGAAACCGCGTTTTTGGCCGCTTCTACAAGGTGTAGCGAAGTATTCTCGAAAAACCCCGGTTTCTCACTACCCGCAAACCAAAGTTAGCTAGAATAAATTTAATTAAATAGCATTAAAATGAAAACAAGCCAGCTTTATTTCGTGATATAATGAAAACCTTAAATAAATACCACAAAAAAAGCCATGTCTGAAATTACTCTAGACGAAACCAAACTTAAAGAATTGCTCAAAGCAGCGATTTTTGAGTTATTAAAAGAACAAAAAGAAGTATTTTCTGAAATTTTAACAGAAGCCCTAGAAGATATAGGGATGGAAAATGCTATCAAAGAAGGGGAAAATACTGAAACAGTCAGCCGCGAGCAAATTTTCAAAATCCTGAAGAGGCAACCGTGAATGTGGAGTTTAAAAAGAGCTTTGAAAAGGATTTACTCAAGATTCTTGATGCCGACTTGTTGCAAAGAATTCAGGAAGCGATAGAAGAAGTTGAGAACGCCGAAAAATTAAATGAAGTCAGCAATGTTAAAAAAGTAAAAGGTGATGCAGACTACTATCGCCTGAGAGTGGGTGATTACCGAATCGGTATTAAAGTTAATGATGCCGTAGTCTATTTCTTCAGGATACTCCACCGCAAAGAGATTTACAGATACTTTCCGCGATCGTTTCATTCTTCACCCCATCCTCGCCAACTCAAACTCAAATCAATCTTTAATTATTGTCGAGTCGGAAGCGCAAGCAATTGAGCGATCGCACTCTCTGAATTGTTTCAAAATCGCGATCGTTATGAACTAGAATAAGTTGGTGTTCGATCGCCAGTTAGGCAATGCAGCAGTCGATACTACTTCTAACCGTTAACCCCTGTCGTTGCAAATCGTAATAAATCCGAGCAGCCGCTACCCAAGTATTAGGCGTAGACTCGATGTAGTCTTGTTCTTGGAGATAAGTTTCTAATAGTGTCCACTCCCGTTCATCTCGACAACCTTGCAAAAGTTCCATCTGAGTAAATCGGTTCAGAAAAATACTTTCATCATTGATTATTGCTTCCAGGGATTGGCGTACTACACCTGTCCTGTCGCGGAAAACTTCGATCCAGACTGATGTATCAATCAGAAACATTTCGGTTTTCCCGCAAAGCTTTGTAGTCGTACTCAGTCGAAAATTGAATTTGTCCGCTTAAATCGAGTAAATTCCGCTTTTTACGGGTGCGAATTAATTCTTGCAAAGCAAAGTCAATCAGTTCTTTTTCTGTCTTGAAATTGGTTAAGCGAAAGGCTTCTTTAACCAATTCTTCGTCAAGTTCAAGGGGGCTTTTCATAGTTCAGGATTCCTTTCACTCTCTAATTAATTATGGCATATCCACACCCTAATCCTCAACCTCGCCCAACTCCCCCAACTCTCCCAACTTACCGAAACTAACCTGCACGCCTTCTATCCAACTCCTCTGCATCGACGACAGCAAATTCGATAACCTCGATCGCCCCGCCGCCGCCGACATCTACCTGCAACTAATCAAGTCGCAATTATCAAGGTGTTTCATAGTTATGACTTGGGCGTATAAGTCGATCGCACTTGCAACTCCTTCAACTGCTTCTCATCCACCGCAGCCGGCGCATTTGTCAGCAAACAACCCGCCTGCTGAGTCTTCGGAAACGCAATCACATCGCGAATCGATTCCTCACCAGCCAACAGCATCACCAACCGATCCAAACCGTAAGCAATACCTCCGTGGGGCGGAGTTCCATACTCAAACGCATCCAACAAAAAGCCAAACTTATTGTAAGCTTCCTCAGTCGATAAGCCGATCGCCTCAAACACCTTTTCCTGAACATCCCGCTGATAAATCCGCAGAGAACCGCCGCCGATTTCTGTACCGTTTAACACCAAATCGTAAGCTTGAGCTCTCGCAGTTTTCAAATCGTTAATATCGTCGGGATGCGGCGCAGTAAACGGGTGGTGCAGTGCTTCCAAACGCTTCTCGTCAGCGTTCCATTCAAACATCGGGAAATCTGTCACCCACAGCAGATTCATCTTATCTTTGTCAATCAATCCCAATTCATTACCGACGAACAAACGCAATCTATCCAAAGTCTTATTGACAGTTGTGGCGTCGGCTGCTGCGAATAACAACAAATGACCTGGTTGCGCGCCCGTGCGATCGAGCAACTGCTGTTTTTGTGCTTCCGTCAAATTATCCTTAATTGCGCCGATCGTATCAATTTCGCCGTTATCCCGCACCCGGATGTAAGCCAATCCCTTCGCACCGGCGTCGCTGGCTTCCTTAAACAAATCGCCTTTGGGGCCCGGTTTAATCCGCACGTTAGAAATCGCATCATTCCCGCCCGGAATCGGCAAAACTTTCACAATTCCGCCCGCACCAACGGCCCCGGAAAATACTTTAAATCCCGAATCTTTCATCAAATCGGAAACATCGACTAATTCCATACCGAAGCGAGTATCCGGTTTGTCGCTACCGTAGCGATCCATTGCTTCAGCGTAAGTCAAGCGCGGAAAAGGACGCGGCAATTCTACCCCTTTGACACTTTGGAAAATATGGCATACTAAACCTTCGTTTAATTCGATAACTTCTTCTAAAGACATGAAACTCATTTCCATGTCTAATTGTGTGAATTCCGGCTGTCTGTCGGCGCGCAAATCTTCATCGCGGAAACAGCGGGCTATTTGATAATATCTGTCCAAACCGGAAACCATCAACAATTGTTTGAACAACTGCGGCGACTGCGGCAAAGCGTACCATTCGCCCAAATTGACGCGGCTGGGCACTAAATAATCTCTCGCACCTTCAGGAGTCGATCGCGTTAAAATCGGTGTTTCAACTTCAATAAAACCTCCCACATCTTCCAGGTGGCGGCGCATAGCTTTCACAACTTGGTGGCGAAGCTGCAAATTGCGACTCATGCGATCGCGCCGCAAGTCCAAATAGCGATATTTCAGCCGCAAATCTTCCCGCACGCTTTCATTTTCCGCCGTCGCCACCTGAAACGGTAACTGTTTGCGAACCGCATTTAACAACTCAATTTCGTCAGCATAAATTTCCACCTCACCCGTAGGCAATTTCGGGTTGAGGGAATCTTCGGGGCGGCTGCTGACTCGCCCAGTAATTTTAAGCACGTATTCGCTGCGTAAAGCCTCAGCCCCGTGATAGGAATCGGGGGTGCGTTCGGGATCGCTGACAATTTGCACGATACCGGATCGATCGCGCACATCCAGAAAAATCACCCCGCCATGATCGCGGCGGCGATCCACCCAGCCGTAAAGGGTGACAGTCTCTCCGATGTGTTCGCTTCGCAGTTCGCCGCAGTAGTAAGTTCTCATGGTTGGGGGTTATGGACTAAAAATAAAGCTTTTTGATTATAGCGCTTAGTGTCAAAACCTTTTGTGAACAGGCAAGATGCCTTTTCCACAAGAAAATTCAATCTTTGTGGAACAGGCCGAAAAGCCTGTTCTTTAAATATCAACAGGCTTTTCGGCCTGTTCCACAAGAAAATTCAATCTTTGTGGAACAGGCCGAAAAGCCTGTTCTTTAAAATGGTGTCATATCTGAGTTTAATGCTTCTTGTCAAAAAACGCCGTCAGCGCGTTCCATGCAGACTTAGCCGCATCCGTCAAGCGAGTGCCTATCGACTCAATTTGCTTCACAATAAGGTGCCAATTCTTTTCAGCTTCCGTCTGAATGTGGTCAACAGCTTGTTCGATGCGATCGCGTTCGATCAATTTATTTTGTTCCACCGCTTCTCGCGCTTGTCGCACTGCTTTCAAATAAGCTTCGCGACTGACTTCGCCTGCATCTTGCACCTGCGCTTGCGCCCGCGTTTTAATCGCATCCACCACCAGCCAATTTTTCTCAGTTTCTTGTTTAATCAGCCTGACTGCTTCTGTGAATCTCTCGTGGGCGAGATCCTTATTTTCTTCGATCGCCCCGGAAGCCTTATTGACAGCTTTTAAATAAGCTTCGCGGGTGAGTTCGCCCGCTGCTTGCACTTCGGCCGTGGCGCGTTTTTTAATTGCTTCAAACAGCGCCGCAGTTTCTGCGATCGCCTCATCAGTCGCGTCGGGCATCTCTTTTTTGACGAGCTCCGTCGTTTCGAGAGTTGCCTCTAAAATCGGTTCCTCGGTTACTTTTGGATCTGTCATATCAATCTTCTCCTGTGGTAGTAAACATTTTGAAAAAAACTAACAGTCCCCGGACGCAGACTTTGTATGTGTAGCGCCCGATTGAATTGTGGTCTTTTATACAGACTTTGTACGTGTAGCGCCAGAAGGAATTCTGGCATTTAATAAGAACTAGGCAATTCTTTTTCCAGGTTTATCAACTTTTGTATTCGCGCTTACCTAGTTGGAATGACCTCAGTTCTATTAGATTATATCTACCAAAGTTGCTCTCGTGTGTAGGATACCGCCAACTTGCAGGTACGGTTTAGCGCACTTAAATTTGTGATAAGTCTCTCTACCTAAAAAAACACACAGCCATAAACTTGGTTTCTCAACACAATAAAACGGGCAAATTTAATATTTTCAATCTTCCCAATGCAAATCTTCGCTTTCGTCCGTATATAACAAGTGGTGACATCTTTGAGCGTGCAGTAAAGATTGAGGAAATTCGTACTGAGATAAGAGGATATCTTCTAGCGCAACTTTCATTTGATTGGCGCAGATATGTGGAGGCACTTTGCCAATTTCCGTACCCATGCCGGGAATAGCGATAGTTTCAATGATATGTTTGACTGGCGTTCCATCTGGGACTGTGCCATATTTTACTAATTTCAAAATAGCGCGAGTTGCTAGATAAACATTTACAGTTTCTCTTAAAACTGTGGGAACCCGCATAATTGGTGCAGCTATTAAATATGGAATTTCAGCATGATCTGTGTCTACAATTTCTGCCATTCCTACTAAGAGTTCGCCGTGATGTCGAGCCTGAATTAGTTTTTGCAAGCGTTCAATAACCTGCACTCCAAAATATTCCGAAATTTCTACATCTAAGCCGTCGTCCATGAAACCAAAACTATTCCCCGGACTAACAATAGCATCGCATTTCACATCAAATATTGAACCGTGATGTATCTTTACATTTTCCATACTGCCGCAAGTGCTTTCCCACGCTCTAACTAAGCCATCATCTAAGGTAGCCAGCACAATTTGCATAAATAGTCTCTCTAGAGATTTTAATTGCGAACAGTTTGAGCGATCGCCAATTTAATCCTACAATACTTTACATAAGTCCGCTGAATCTAAAATTCATCTCAATTTCAACTAGCAAATGTTCAATAGCTACGACATTTTTTGCTCGCACACACCCTTAACCTAATACAGAGAGAGCTTTTAACGCGGTTGTCACCCTCTCAGTTTTAGGTGTGATGAGCTGTACTGCATCGTGTTTTCTGGCCCAGGGGCTAAAGTCTGCAAGCTGTTTCCCGATCTTGTTTTCAGTTTACTCTTTCTCGGTTGAACTCACGTTTAATAAATACTGCTTATGACGCTCCGATATCGGTGTTCTCAAAAGAAAGGTTGAGGATTGAAACAGTGTTTGGTGCGTTTATGCTCGTACATCAGTTTATCAGCCTTTGCCAGCAATTGTTCTAATAAAACTTCATTATTTAAATCCCCAAACTGCACACCAAGACTTATTGATATATAAGCTCGCTCTGACTGTTGATTAAAGCGATCTATATTGTCTTGCAGCCGAGCATGAAAATTAGTAGATGAATCACCAGAAAAGTTAGGAATAAATAAAGCAAATTCATCTCCTCCCAGTCGAGCAACAATATCCGCCTCACGAAAGGTTTGTTTCAATATTTGAGCTGCGTCCACGATTACTCGGTCTCCCATTTCGTGTCCTAAAGTGTCGTTAATTTTTTTCAAACCATCTAAGTCAGCGAACAAAATAAAATAAGATGTTTGCGTGCGCCTCGCAATTTTTAGTTGTTGCTCTGCTAGTAAAAAAAAGCCCCTTCGGTTATATAATCCAGTTAATTCATCGGTTACGGAGAGCTGTCTTACTTCTGCTTCTGCCCTGAGACGTTCTTGGATTTCATGTTCTAAACGTTGATTTTGTTCTAGCAGTTGTTGGCGTTGCTGTTGGATGAGTAATTGATTTTTTACTCGCATCAGCACTTCCTGTTCTTGAAAGGGTTTGGTAATATAGTCTACGCCACCGAGTTCAAAGGCTCGTACCTTGTTTTCTAGTCGTTCGAGGGCACTGATAAAAATAACCGGTATCTGAGCACTCGCTTCCGATGCTTTTAACTTTTGGCAGACTTCGTACCCATTCATCTCCGGCATATTGATGTCAAGTAAAATTAGACTCGGTGGGTCGCGATGAACACCTTGGAGTGCCATTCTGCCGTTGAGGGCTTTACGGACAATATAGCCCTGTGACTCTAGAATTTTGGCTAACAAGCGTAGATTGTCTGGGGTATCATCCACGATGAGAATATTCATTTGGGCTACAAGTTTGAATAAAGCTGTCATGTTCTTCTTCCTAAATCTGGGTGAGAGTTGCGATCGCTTCAAGCTGAAAGTTATCTACCAGAGATGTCATCGCCGCGATGAAATCTTGTTTCTCCTTGGGAATTTGAGCGATAAGTTCATAAAGCTTATTATCACTAAGATCGAGTGCTGCTTCATGAACTTCTGCAATCCACTTGGGGGGCATGGTTTTCAAGTCTGGAGGTAATTGCTCAACCCCCTTGACAAGAAGACAAGATAGACATTAGATCAAGGAATGGAAAAACTCCCCGACCTAAAA
>NZ_JAUBRP010000102.1:0-4461 GCF_036701935.1 Microcoleus sp. M2_D5
AAAAATCTTCTCTTCATCCCTTGGGCAAGTCGGTGGCAACTAGAATAACTGCTACCCCTACTTATTGAGCCGATACCTTCGGTCAATTACCCGAAATTAGGTAGGGGCGGGTAAACCTGCCAATATCTGCCAATAATTGACAATCTCAAAAACCCGCCCCGGCCGGGATATTATGGTCAATCGCTCGGATATGATATAATATCAAATCCGCTGACATCGGAATTGATATTACCCACAGTCAGGACACCGCGCCGTGCCGTTTTCCTACAATTAATCGGGCGATGGTTACATCTTTCATCGAAGAAGATTGATGATTTTGGGGTAGGGAAACGGCACGGCCGCGTCCGAGATTGCTGAGGTCTATTTTTCTTCTTAAGCTGTTTCTGATATTTTTTGTCCGTGCAAGGGCAAAATATAAGCAACCGCTTTCACAAACTCTACTCCCCAACGGCCATGCCTAAAAAAAATCTTATCCCGCTATTGATTCTGTTGGCAGCCCTGTTTACCCTTTACGGTGACACTTTAACTTTTCTCCCCAAACCTGTAAGAGATACTAGCGTGGCCAGTCGAAAGTTCTTCGTCGGGTTGTGGCCAGATTGGTTGAGGCCCAGAGATTTCAACGAAAAAAGGCAACAGGATATTGAGAAATTGCAAAAAAGTCCTAGCCCGAGTCGATAGTTTTGAGCTACCAGCGAGAAACCCTGTTTTTCTAACAATACCTAGCCATTTTATTGTAGGTTGGGTTAAGCGAAGCGAAACCCAAAATGAGGATTTGAGATTGTAGATTGTAGATTTTGGATTTGAGATTTTAGATTTTTTATCCCATCTCTAATCTGTAATCGATTAAACCTCAGATTTGAGATTTTCCCAGCAGTAAGGTGTGCAATGCACACCCTACAGATAGAGGTTATTCGTCCAGGAATATTTTAGATCGATGCTCCATCTAAAATCTAAAATCTAAAATCTAAAATTGATTAAGCCTGCTTTTTCAACCAGCTAAACATAGCTCGCAAATCTTTACCAACTTCTTCAATAGGATGTTCTGCTTCCTGACGGCGCATGGAGGTAAAACCTGGCTTGCCGGCTTGGTTTTCCAGAACGAATTCGCGGGCAAATTGACCGGATTGAATTTCGCTGAGAATTTTACGCATTTCGGCGCGGGTTTGATCCGTGACAATGCGCGGGCCGCGAGTTAAATCGCCGTATTCTGCGGTATTGGAGATACTGTCGCGCATTTTGGCGAGGCCTCCTTCTACTACTAAGTCAACGATAAGTTTAACTTCGTGCAAACATTCAAAATAAGCTAATTCCGGTTGGTATCCGGCGTTAACTAAAGTTTCAAATCCAGCTTTAATTAAGGCGCTCAAACCGCCGCACAAAACTACTTGTTCGCCAAAAAGATCCGTTTCTGTTTCTTCGCGGAAAGTGGTTTCCAGGATGCCGGCTCTGGTGCCGCCGATACCTTTAGCATAGGCCATTGCCCGATCGCGCGCTTGACCGGAAGCATCTTGATATACTGCAAACAAACTCGGAACACCTTCCCCTTGTTCGTAAGTCCGTCGCACCAAGTGTCCGGGCCCTTTGGGCGCAACCATTACTACGTCTACATTGGCAGGAGGAACAACTTGGCCGAAGTGAATGTTAAAACCGTGAGCAAATGCTAAAACATTTCCTTCAGAAAGGTTCGGTTCGATTTGTTCTTTGTAAATAGTTTTTTGAACTTCATCGGGCAATAAAATCATGATGAAGTCAGCAGCAGCGGCTGCTTTGTCTACCGGGTGAACTGTTAAACCCGCGTCGGTTGCTTTGGCTGCAGATTTGCTACCGGGATACAAACCGACAACGACATTCATGCCACTGTCTTTGAGGTTGAGGGCGTGGGCGTGTCCTTGGGAACCGTAGCCGATGATAGCAATCGTTTTGTTGGCTAAGAGGTCTAGGTTCGCGTCGGTGTCGTAATACATACGGGCCATAATCCTTGTCTCCTGAGATGCAAATTGGGTGATTGACTGCAAAACTCTAATTTTATCAAGGTAGGGTACTTTTTTTGCATAATTTTTTTGGGTTAAGATTTGGGCGGGGGAAAACAAAGGGATCTCGCCCTGAATTTAGCAGCGTTGGTGCCGGAGTCTGCGATCGTCAAATATAATTGTCAATAGCGTGCTGTGCATTTGGAAAAACCTCACATCTTGCACCATTCTCAAAAACAGGCAAGATGCCTGTTCCACAAAAAAAATTACTCTTTGTGGAACAGGCATCTTGCCTGTTCCTAAAAAGCTTATTGAGAATGGTGCAACATCTCAGAAAAACAAAACTAACTAAATTTATTCAAATGAAAATAAAGGCAATACATCATGTGGCGATTATTTGTTCGGATTACCAAGCCTCAAAAAAATTTTATGTAGAAGTATTGGGATGTTCCATTATCAAAGAAACTTTCCGAACCGAGAGGAATTCTTACAAACTAGATTTGCGAGTCGGAAACGGCGACACCATCGAGCTTTTCTCATTTACCAACCCTCCTGAAAGAGTTAACAATCCTGAAGCTTGCGGTTTGAGACATTTAGCTTTTGCCGTAGAAGACATAGAAGCATCAGTTACTTACTTAAAATCCCAACAAGTAGAAGTAGAACAAATTCGCCTTGACGAAATTACAGAAAAACGGTTTACATTTTTCAGAGATCCCGACAACTTACCGTTAGAAATTTATGAAATTTAAGGAGTATCCCGATTTTGTAAAGTCGCTATTAAGTCAATAGGTGGGGTGTGCATTGCCCTAAAAACTGCATGATTCATTCCCAATCTAAAATCTAAAATCGTTTTCCTCTAGCGCTGACGCCGAAGTCTAAAATCTAAAATCTAAAATTGTATAATGGACTCTATCATCAGAAACACAATCACGGTCGGATTGCCGGCTTTAATGCTATTTATAGCCATAGTAGCTACAGGTAAAACAGGTGACGCAGCCGTTTGGTCGGGTTTGGTCAAAGTCGGCGGTTCCTTTGGTATGCTAATCGGTTTAGGTGTGTTGGTATTTGCAGGATTTGTTGCCAATTATTTTAGTTATTTTGTGGTAGATAGCTTGCTGGTGAGATTTTATCAAAAGCGGCGAGAGTTGGAACAGCCAGAACAACTGGTAAGAGAAATTGATAAATTACCGATTACAAACGACCTCAAAATTAAGCTCAAATGGGCGGTAATGCACAGCATACCGAACAAAAACCTGAGCTTAAAGTACGTAATTTTAAAATGGTTTATTATCGCAGCAACTGTAAATGCCGTATTTTCAATAGTCGGTTATTTCGGAAAATTCAACATTGTTTTTGAATTGACTTCTCATTTTAAACTACAATATCTGCTGCTTGGTTTCTCTACTTTTATATTCTTCGCTCTCGTGCGAGCAAAAAAAACATGGTTGCTGGTGAGCGCCTTTTGCATTATCATTAATTTGGCGGAAATTCTTCCTTGGTATTTTCCAGCGCCAGCCTTTGCCGGAGCAACTCCCGGACAAAACCTGCGGATTTTGCATTCAAATGTTTTAACGAATAACCGACGATATTCTGAGGTGATATCGCTGGTAAAAGCAGAACAACCCGATATCGCGGTTTTTGTTGAAGTTAGCACAGTTTGGGCGAAGGAGTTAGCCGTTTTAAGCGAAATGTTTCCTTACTCTTGCCACTACCAAGAATCTCAGAGATTTGGCAGTGCCATCTACAGCAAGCTGCCTTTAAACAATTCCTCTGTTAAACTATTTTCAAAGGGAAGAAAGAGCTTGTTTGCGGAGGTTGAATTTCAAGGTAAAATGATTTCTCTGATTCTTGCTCATCCGACTATACCCATCAAACAGCAGAGTTTTATCGATCGCAACCAACAGCTAGCCGACATCGGCGAGTATGCAGCCCAAGTCAAAAATCCGCTGATTGTGGTTGGGGATTTCAATACCACAATGTGGTCGCCATTCTACAAAAATATGGTAAAAACCGGAAATTTGCGAAATGCGCGATCGGGCTTTGGCATTTTACCGACTTGGCCGACTTTTATGCCGCTGGCTTATATTCCGATCGATCACTTTCTAGTCAGCAAAGAAATTGGTGTTTTGAAGATTCGTACTGGCCGCAATGTCGGTTCGGATCATTTGCCGTTAATTACAGATTTGGTTATTTGAAGGAAGTTCAATCAGTGACTGATTAGAAATCCGATATTTCATTATTTTTAGGAACGGGCAAGATGCCCGTTCCACAATCAAACTGAATTTTTTAGGAACGGGCAAGATGCCCGTTCCACAATCAAACTGAATTTTTGTGGAACAGGCATCTTGCCTGTTCTTCCCACAATCAAACTGAATTTTTGTGGAACAGGCATCTTGCCTGTTCTTCCCACAATCAACTGAATTTTTGTGGAACAGGCATCTTGCCTGTTCTTCCCACAATCAAACTGAATTTTTGTGGAACAGGCATCTTG
>NZ_JAUBRP010000102.1:4561-18472 GCF_036701935.1 Microcoleus sp. M2_D5
TTTGTGGAACAGGCATCTTGCCTGTTCTTCCCACAATCAAACTGAATTTTTGTGGAACAGGCATCTTGCCTGTTCTTGATGATTTGAAAGTGCAATTAAAGTAATCTAAAATATAAAACTATATGACTTTTATTCTCTCCAATTCTGCTTCTAAGTTCTCGATTAAATTATTTATTAACTGTAACTGATACAGTTGAACATTAATATTTAATGAGTCTTTGCTCTCTTGAAAACAGATAACTTTTCCGGCGATTTCCTTGTAGTGTTGCAGCATGGAAAAAGTATCGGTACTGAAGCGAGCGAGATAGTTTTTAGCAGCCTCGCTGCAAATTTCTTTTACTTGATTTAAATAAGCTTCTGACGATTCAGGCGGCTTTTCATACCCAGTTCTTTTATTCAAAATATAGCTAGCACCGCCGACTACAGCAGCTCCCACAGGCCCGCCCAACAGCCAACCTAAGCCTGTGGCGATCGCCACTGGAGTCACTTCGCTGTCGATCGACTTTTGAGCAGGAGGCGACGGCGGTTCCGGTAAGCTGACTTGCGGGGATGGAGGAAAGGAAATCAAAAGTGCGATCGGCTGTTCTTTCTCAAAGAATTCGCAAGCTTTATTTACCCATTCTGCGATGGTTTGCTGCTGATGTAAGACCTCTCGCTGAAATTTTAGCTTCCACGCATCAAAATTCCCTTCCTGAAGCGACAGCGCCATTTCCGATTGATACCGCTGTAAAAGTGTGGGCTGGTAAAGCCAAATCTCGAAGTCGGAAACGCTGGCTTGAAAGCCTTTTGATATCAGTTTTTCAGCTTTTTGTTTAATTTCAATTTTGTCTTTATGCTTCTTTTGAGCAGCGGCTATTTCTGCCGCGACAGTTTCAGCTTTGGCTCGGAGAGATTGGCAAATTTTAGTAGCTATAGCTTCAATTCTGGGCAACTTAACTGCTAGTTGTTCCTGTTGAGCTGCCACAATACTTTGCAAAGCCGATTCAAAGCTGGCAATTCCTGTAGTTTGGGCGGCCGCCACATCTCCTTTCAGCCTCGCCCTCAAAGCCGGCAAAGCATCGACGCGGTAGATATTGCTGATATTGTTCGGCAAGTTCGAGCGAAAACTTTCGGCAACAAACAACAAGCGATTGTAAACTTGTTTTTGGTCGTCTGGTTCGAGTAAATTGAGAAAATTGGCAACAAACACTACAGTGTTGATGTTGCGATCGCTCAACCAATCTCTCAAGTTCTCCCGTTCGCCTAAAGTCATCAATTTGCGAGCATCTAAAACCTGCACAACCAAATCAGCCGTTAGCAATTTATCCCGAACCAAATTATCCTGTTCTTCGCGATCGTTGGTTCCCGGCAAATCCAGCAATTCTACACCCGTTTGCAGGAATGGATGGGGACAGTAAACATTCACGGCGGCCACATCATCCCGCATTTGTCTGGCGTCGTCAAGGATGGCGTAGCGTTTCAAAACATCAGTCCCCGGTTCGCTAATTTCCGTGCCGTCTTTCAGGGTAATTTTTGCGTGCAATTCCTCGCCGTAGTTGACATAAATGGCAGCACCTGTAGTGGGCACGAGGTCGATCGGCAAAGCACGATTTCCAAGCAAAGCATTCAGCAAAGTTGACTTGCCGTAATTAAACGGGCCAAAGACAGCAATTTGAAAAGTTGGTTTGGCGAGATAGTCGCAGATTGAGGTGGTATCTCGATACAGTTGGGAGTTTTTGTCTAGTTCGAGAATACCGAGTGCTGATTTAAGATTGTCGGTGAGGTATTGATAAATTTCGGGTTGTTGCATATTGTTGTTTTATTTCAAGCGGATGCTAGGAAAGCTTGATATAGCGATTCGATACTCTGCGACTCGGCAGAAACATCAGCCTCCAATTTTTTCAACCGCTGCGATTCAGCCTGACAATTAATCTCGCGAGATTCCTTTTGGTTCAGCAAATTATCTAACTCAGATTTTCGAGAATTAATATCATCATTCATGCGATCGCCCACTTCTCGTCCGTAAACATCAAAACACTCTTTCACAGCATCGTGAATCGGCTGCCACTGCTCTTGAGCCACCTGGGGCAGATATTTCACCAGCTCTTTTTTCGCGGCTTTCACCAACTGTTTGTGAGCTCCGTCTGCTTGCAAAACCCCAACACCCATCCCCAACAACGCCAAGTACAGCGGCCCCAAAACAATCCCCGTCAAACTAGCAAGAATCGTACTAACGCTCAACACAGTAATTAAGTTGAGCAGGATATTTTTCCAATCAAAACCCGCTCCTGCCATTGCTACACCTGCCAGATTTCCAGTCGTTAAGGAGAACAATCCCATCGCCCATTTTGCCCAACTGGGCGAGTTATCTTCGTTGGAGTTGCTGACTGCTGCTGGTATTTTTTGTCCCGTTAGTTTTTCGGTAATTTTTTCAGTCACTTTCGTGTAAGATGCTCCGTAATTTGCGGCACTTTTCGAGAGTTGCGAAAATGCTGAATTCATTTCTTGTTCAGCAGTTAGAGTCCAAGCTGCTAGTTTGTCATTGATGTACTGCTCGAATGCTCGTTTGAGAGATGCTTCAAAGGCTTCTCGCTTGCCTTGGCTGAAGAAATCCAGAAATCTCAGCTCTGGTTGATACCGCAAAAAGTCTGTTTCAAAGGTATTTTCTAAGTTGAGAACGTAGGTGCGGAAAGAATCTGCGATTGCCCGCGATTTACTATCTCTAACTTCAATAATTTCTTGTTGAAATTCCTCGCGAATCTGAGTCAGCTTTTTAAACTCCGGCTCAACGGAATTGATTTTTTCTTTCAATTCGTTGACATCGCGATCGAGTAATGGTAATCTGCGTCCAACAGCTTCGCGGACGCGAGCAGAAATTTGACGCGCCAAAGTCCTCGCCGGACGCAATTCCGAAATCGCCCTTTCCTGGGTCAAAAACGTATTCAGTGCCGCCATAAACTCTGGAAAACCAGTCCCTGTCAAATCCGCATCCGGGTTTTTAATCCGCAATCTGAGCGCCTTAATTGAGCTAATTGCAAACACTCGCTCGTCGTAAATATCGTGTCCTTCTGTTAAACAATATTCAGCCAAATTAGCTTGAAAAACCCGCCGCAATTTCCCTTCTGCTTCTGCTAATTCTTCAGGATCGTCCGGGTCAATCAAACTTTCCCGCACCTGATCCCAAGCATTAATCAGAAAGAAAATGCTCAAACCGCGATTTTTGATGTAATTTTCTAGATAGCGTCTTTCACCCATTGTGCAAGGCTGAGTGGCCCTGAGTACGAACAAAATAGCGTGGCAGTTGTTGATGTAACCGAGAGATAATTCATTCCGGGATTCTGTATCGTTCAGTCCGGGACTGTCTACTATTTCTATGCCTTTTTCTAGCAAAGGTAAGGGATATTCTACTACGGCGCAATCGATATCGGGAAATGCTGGTTTCTTTTCTGCTTCTAGGCGTTTGGCCTCAGCGGGGTCAATTGTGTAGTTCTGTTTAAAACTTTTAAAGTCTAGCTGTTTTGGGCTTTTGCCGTCATTGAAATAAACTGTTACTTTTTTTTCTGAACCGTAGCGCAAAATCGTCAGCAAAGCTGTACAGGGATTTACATCGCTGGGCAGTAAGTTTTCGCCGATTAACGCATTGAGAAAAGTGCTTTTTCCGCGTTTCATGTCGCCTAGCACTAGCAGGCGAAAGACTCCTTGGCGCAAGTTTTTACTAGCGACATCAATGTCGGCGTTGTCTGTTTCTAAACCGAGTTTTCCCGATGCTTCTCCTCCTGCTAATTCTGATTGGTTGATGGCTGTGGCGATGTTGCTGAGGCGATCGGCAATTTCTCGGCGGACGGCTGCTACTCGCTCTAAATCGTTGAGAAAGTTGCTAGTTTCTACTTTAAGGTTCATAGGGTTTTCCTAATAGTTTCCTGCTTGAAAATTTCAACTTCTGTCTTCTTCAATAAACATTTTGTAAGCGATGAAAGCAATGCCTCCCACTATCAGGGCGGCTGCCAGCCAAGATGCTATGCGAACTGCAACGATAACAGCAATGACAATGCCTGTAAATTGAGCGGCTGCTATAATTTTTCGGCGCCACTGTTTGAGTTTGCCGTTAACTTGGCTGTCTGGTTCTTGGTACTTGCTCGTTAGATGTTCTGGCACGGAGCGGTCGATTTCGGCTTCTAGTTCGCGGAGCCTAATTTCTTGTTCGCGCTTCCGCAGTTCTTGTTCTTTGCGCCGGAGTTCTCTGGATTTGTTGTCTGGAGAATTCATAAATTTTAGCCTGTTTTTCGCTGAAAAAATGTGTTATTTATTGTCAATGTTGCGGAGCGATAAGTTCTCTACGACTGTAACTCACCTTTTCCCGCCTGTCGAGAAATGTTAAGAAATTTTAAAAAGGGCGATTCCCTACGGGATAGCTACGCTTCACGACTAATTAAGCCGATCGCCCGCACCGCTGCAAATCATCAATAGCCTTCGGGCCCGATAGTCGTGCGATCGCACTCCGCTTCCGACAAATCAACCAAGCGCGATCGAAATAAGTTGCAGCCCGCTAATTGAGCTTTGCTTAACTTGGCTTTCTCCAAATTAGCACGGCTCAAATCCGCATATCTCAAATCGGCATTCGTCAAATCTGCATTGTACAAATCCGCACCTTGCAAATTGGCTTTCTGCAAATTAGCACCTTGCAAATTGGCGTGACGCAAATTTGCTCTTGATAAGTTTGCTCTTGATAAAGTTGCTTCCGACAAGTTAGCTTGATAAAGTTGAATATCGCCCAATTCAGCATCTTGCAAATCAGTTTTATAAAGATTGGCTTGAGTCAAATTTCCGTAGGGCAAATAAGCTCGCCTCAGAACGCTACCAGAAAGATTTATTTCTGTCAAATCTGCTTGAAACAAGTTATCTTCACTTAAGTCAACGGCGTTAAAGTTTCGCTGGCCCTCAGCATACTGAGCGAGCAATTCCTCAGCGCTTAGCTTTTGCATTTTCACCCCTCATGACGACAGCTACTGCAGCTAATCCATAACAGTAATTAATGGTTATTATTCTGCGTATTTATACTTATGTCTCTTATTATGTTAAGCTTGTGTAACAACAGTCGCATTTTTTCTAAGATTTTTTTTATATTTGTAAATTTGTGCCTTGCTCAACCCGTAAACGGTTAGCAATGTCAAGATCGAGAAACCAAAGCCAATCCTCTACTGAAATATGCCAGAACTTCCTCTCTCCATTGCTCAGCACTACCACGAACGGACTAAATACGACCCTGAAACCATTGCTGCTAAAAGTAAACAGCTAGATTGGACAGAGCAACCTGTGCCCTTCAAAGAATATAAAATTGGAGCGTATTTTGACCTCAAGCCTTATCTAAAAGACCCCTCGGAGGATGTTGATGCCGATCCCGATGCCGCTTGGTGGCATCGGTTATCTAGCTTGTTGCTGTGCAGCTACGGGTTGACGGCGAAAGTGCAGACGGTAGACGACAGCTACCTGTATTTGCGATCCGCACCGTCGGCGGGTGGACTCTACCCAGCAGAGGTTTATTTAATCTCCCGCGGCACTCCGCAGTTGCCGGCCGGACTTTACAATTATCAGTGCAGAACTCATTCACTTGTTCATTTTTGGGACAGTCAAGTTTGGCCCGGATTGCAAGCCGCTTGTTTCCAGTCGCCAGCGCTAGAAAATACCCAATTGGCGATCGCCATTACCACTGTTTTTTTCCGTTCTTCTTGGCGTTACGAAGACCGAGCTTATCGGCGAATTTTTCTAGACACCGGCCACTTATTGAGCAATATCGAGTTAGCTTGCGCCGTCAACGATTACCGACCTCACCTGATTGGAGGATTCGCCGACAAAGCTGTCAATGAATTACTGTACATCGACTCGGAGCAAGAAGGAGCGATTTGTGTAGTTGCTTTAGCCGACTTGCTAGATATTGACCAAAATTTGCCTAAATTTAAAACTGCTTTGCCCGGAAACACCACCACTGATTACCCAAAAATTTCCGAAGGTCAACTGTTAAAATACCTCCATAAAGCCACGCATTTAGAATCAGACCCTACCGGATCTGACGGCTGGAAACTTGATGAAAGTGAAGGGGTACTAGAGGATAAATACAACTTTCCCTTTTGTACTAAAGTTTCGACGGTAACTCCTTCGATTCCTTGGGGAGTGAACCTGGAAAGTTTAGAAAACACTATGCTCAAAAGGCGTTCTACCCGTGCTTATACAGGTGCTTCTTTGAGCTTGGGCGAACTGCTAGCTATGCTGGATTTTACTTACCAACCGCAGCACTATATCGACCAAGGATTAGACGGTTCTCCCGACTATTTCGATCTAAGTTTGATCGAGACTTTTATTGCTGTTTCGGGAGTGCATGGGTTAGAAGAAGGCTGTTACTATTACGCTCCGAAAGCTCAAGAATTGCGGCAAATTCGGTTTAAAAATTTCCGCAGGGAACTGCATTTTTTGTGCTTGGGGCAAGACTTGGGTAGAGATGCGGGGGCGCTGTTGTTTCACACGGCGGATTTGAACAGGGCTGTAGCAAAATATGGCGATCGAGTTTACCGCTATTTGCACATGGACGCGGGTCATTTGGGCCAGCGGTTGAATTTAGCAGCTATGCAACTGCGTTTGGGTGTCAGCGGTATCGCGGGCTTTTTTGACGATCGCGTCAATGACGTTCTCGGTATTCCTGCGGGTGAGGCTGTGCTTTATATTACAAGTCTGGGAAGACCTCGATCGTAAGAATTAGTTAGTTGTTATTTGTCAGTAGTATTGCTTCACTCAGCCCAGGCGCATCTAAATTTTACAGTCAAGTTTGAGGAAATTAGGATCGTGGATTAAATAACTTCCTACAAAAAATGCAAGTTATTTAATTCTCATTCCTTAACATCTTACACTATTCTCAAGAACAGGCATCTTGCCTGTTCCACAAAGAGTGAAATTCGGTGTTCCACAAAGAGTGAAATTCTTGTGGGGAGTAGGGGTTGGGCGTCCCGCCCGCTCTAAAAATACAACTTAAATGCGAGACAGCTTACCTATTTAATTTACTCTTTTACCATTGCTACTTGCCAATACAAAACCTACTAAATATTCTGTCGAGCACTGATTCTGTCACTTCTTCGCCCGTAACTTCTCCCAATGCTTGAATTGCGCCGCGCAAATCTATTGTCCAGAAATCTAAAGGCAATTTGTTGCTGATAGTATCCGTGCATTGTTCCAGAGAAATTTTAGCTTTGGTTAACGCCGCTGCTTGCCGCTGGTTGATTGCTAAGTCTGAGTTTGCTGCTTGCAAATCTCCCCCGCTGACGGCATCTAAGATTGCTGTTTCTAAGTCTACTATGCCTCGATCGATGGCGGCGGCTGTGGTAACTATACGGTGAATTTCTGAGGAAAAAGGTAGTTCGGGGAGGGTTTTTACTAAGTCGATTTTGTTGATAATTATAATTAGCTGGCGGTGCTTTACTTGTTCGTAAATTTCCGAATCTTCCTCCGTCCAGCCAGATTCCGCGTCAATTGTCAACAACACTAAATCGGCTTGTTTTGCTGCGGCGCGCGATCGCTCAACGCCAATTTTTTCTACCTTGTCTTCGGTTTCTCGAATGCCCGCAGTATCGAGCACCTGCACCGGAATGCCACCCACAACTAGCTGCGATTCTACCACATCCCGCGTCGTACCGGGCAAATCCGTGACGATCGCCCGATCGCTCTTACTCCACGCATTCAACAAACTCGATTTTCCCACATTCGGCCGCCCAACAATTGCTACTTTCAAACCGGTTCTCAACAATTCTCCACGATCTGCGGTTGCCAAAATTGTTGACAATTCCTCCAAAACATGATTTATTTCCAAAGATATTTTAGCTTCATCTAAAGGCGGCAAATCTTCCTCAAAATCAATTCTCGCCTCAATTTCTGCCAGCAGATCCAAACAAGTTGTTCTCAATTTGCGAATTGGCTGCGCTAATTTTCCCTGCAAACCGGCCAAAGCACTTTGTGCAGCAGCGGGGGATTTTGCTCCCACCAAATCGGAGATACTTTCCGCTTGAGTTAAATCCAGCCTCCCGTTCAAAAAAGCCCGCAGCGAAAACTCTCCCGGCTGCGCCAATCTCGCCCCATGTTCCAAACACAACTGCAAGACTTGCTGCACCGCCATAATACCGCCGTGACAGTGAAATTCCACCACATCTTCGCGAGTAAAAGAACGCGGTGCTTTCATGATTAGCAGCAAAGCTTCATCGACTAATTCTTGAGTTTTGGGGCGGCGGATATGGCCGTAAAGAATGCGGTGAGACTCCCAAATTTGCCGTCCTGGGGCGCGAAACAGAGTTTCGGCAATTTTTAAGGCTGCGGAACCGGAAACTCGCACAATGCCGACGCTGCCTTGTTGGGGAACTATGGCAGTGGCGATCGCTGCGATCGTTCCTCCTTTTGTTAGTGATTCAGACATTTTTATTGTTCACACATTTAAAAGTTCTCTCAATCTCCTGTTTTTGAGTATCAGGCAATTGCTTCTCGGTATTTGAGAGTATAAATCTCTAGTTCGTCATTCAAAAAATTAAAATAGTCGCCCTTTAGGGCAAAATGCACCAGTTTCCGGGTCGAAGCGTAGGAGATATTTGGTAATCTTTTCCCTAGAATCGCTAATTGCTCGTCGGCTGCGAGAGACCAGATAACTTGAATTAGGGATTCAACCACTTGTACGTTCATTTGACTGACCTCCGGCTTTGTTGTTAAATTATACATATCTCATTGACAGGATAAACAATTTCAGCATTTTTTTTCTAAAATATTAGAAGAGCGTGGCAACAGCGATGGACTTGGCTAGCCAATCCGATCGCCCGTTTGTCCAGTCAGTCGATTTTAGATTTTAGATTGACTCCACAAATGAATCGGGTAGCTTGAACAGGGGTCTAAAATTTTGGGAGGCTAACGACTCCTGTCGGAAAGCAACTATCGGTTTTTGGGTAGGAGTCACGGATCGATCGAACTTAAATTACTCAGCCAAATATTTTGGCTATTCTGATTTCATGCAATAATGGAAAATTGACAATCAAGCATCCAGGATACAAGCCCCCGGATTCATCCGTGGAGAAAGAAAAAACCTGTATCCGATGAAACTTGCCCCCCGAATTTATCTGTGGGGTCAATGCTTCAATCTAAAATCTAAAATCTAAAATCTAAAATCGATTGACAGGGTAGAGGGCAAAGTATGATTGGTCAACTTCTAGACAGACGTTACCGCATCATTAAAGTCACAGACTCAAGTGAGGTGGGAAAAACTTATCTAGCAGCAGATACTCACCGTCCTGGGTATCCGCAATGCACGGTTAGAGAAATGCGACTTCCCGGCACAAGTTCGCAAACTCCAGAATTAGTCAAAGTTTTATTTCAAAGAAACGCCGAAATAATTGAAAAATTGGGAAAACACGACAAAATTCCCGAATTATTGGCGTATTTTGAGGAAAATCAAAGTTTATACTTAATTGAAGAATTTATAGCCGGATTACCTTTAAGTCAAGAACTAATACCCGGTCAACCTTGGGAGGAAGACCAAGTAATTAATCTGCTATCAGAAATATTAGAAATTTTGGTGTTCATACACGAGAAGGGTTTTATTCACCGCAGAATTCAACCAGACAGAGCTATCCGGCGCGAGTCAGACGGCAAATTTGTATTGGTAGACTTTAGCTTAGACAAAGAAATTAACCCGGAACTTGCTAACTGTCATTTGTTGTCGCAAACTTCCCCGAACTCTGTTAAACGGCCTGTGGCAAAAAAACAGGATTTGGCGGCTCAGGAGTTATACGTGCCGATCGAACAATTGAGCGGCAACCCCCGTTACAATAGCGACATTTACGCTCTAGGTACGATCGCCCAGCTTGCCGTGACGGGACTCTCGCCCAACGAACTGAGTGCCTTAAAAAACAACAAAGGCGAAATTCCCTGGCGAAACCGGGCAACTTGTTCGGCCGCCCTAGCAGATATTATCGATCGAATGGTGCGCCCCGACTGCGATGAACGTTATCAGGAGGCCGCCGAAGTTTTAGCAGACCTCAAACAAATCGCCGTAAAATTGGAGGTTGAGCCGCCGCCAGCCACAATCATCACGGACGCTATGAGTCAACCGCGAAGACAAAGCCAAACCAAACTGCTGCTGTTGGCTGCAACAGCGGCAGCTTTAATTTTGAGTGCAGTCATAATTTACTTTTGGCAGAGTCAAAGTCCGGCGAGGGCAAAAGAATGGTTGGCCCGCGGCGTTAACAAGGCGCAGCAAGGTGACACAACAGGCGCGATCGCCGATTATACTCAAGCGATCGCCCTGAATGCCAGCGATGCGGAAACTTACTACAAGCGGGCGAACGCTCGCTACGACACGGGCGCAACCGAGGAAGCAATACAGGATTACACGCAAGCAATTAAAGTCAATCCCAGCCACACCAAAGCTCTCTACAATCGAGGTATGGCCCGCCTCGACACCGGGGACAAACGGGGGGCCGTGGAAGATTTCACGCAAGTAGTGCGACTCAATCCCAGCGACGGTGAGGCTTACTCTCAGCGGGGTTTAGCCTACTACGAGTTGGGCGACTACCGCACAGCAATAGAAGACTACACTCAAGCAATTCGGCTCAGTCCCAACGATGCTACAGCTTACAGCAATCGGGGTTTAGCTCGATCGGCTGCGGGCGACAAAACAGGAGCAATGGCAGATTTTACTCAAGCGATTCAAATTAGCCCCAACCAAGCTGGCGTTTACTACAGTCGCGGTCGAGCCAGATTTAATCTGGCAGATTATCAAGGAGCGATGGAAGATTATACTAAGGCGATCGAATTACAACCCGATCTCGCCGATGCTTATACCAATCGGTGCAGCGCTTACTTGAATTTAGCCACCTACGACAAAGCGATTGCAGATTGCACCGAAGGAATTCGCCTCGATCCAAAAGATGAAGCAGCTTACAACAACCGCTGCATTGCTTATCTGAATTTAAAACAATATCAAAAGGCCAGCGAAGATTGCAGTTTGACGATCGGACTCAACGGCAACAATCCCAAAGCATACAGCAATCGAGGATTAGCTCGATCGGCTTCGGGAGACAAGCAGGGAGCTTTAGAAGATTTTACTCAAGCAATTCGACTCAATCCCAGCGATGCAGTAGCTTACAGCAATCGCGGTACTATTTACTCAGAACTAAAAAATTACCCTTTAGCAGTTGAGGATTTCGCTCACTCGCTGCGGCTCAACCCCAACAATGCTAGCGCTTTTTACAGCCGAGGCCTCGTCCGCCGCCAACTCAAAGACCGTGCTGGGGCGATCGAAGATTTTCAGAAAGCTGCAACCTTGTTTCTAGAACAAGGAAGAGCCGATGGTTTCCAAAAC
Source organism: Microcoleus sp. M2_D5 (assembly GCF_036701935.1). Lineage (NCBI taxonomy): Bacteria > Bacillati > Cyanobacteriota > Cyanophyceae > Oscillatoriales > Microcoleaceae > Microcoleus > Microcoleus sp. M2_D5. Next base: position 15,921 of record NZ_JAUBRP010000102.1, read on the forward strand.
GCACAAGCACAAATCAACGACCCTAAATAAACTATTAGTCACCATTCAGATGTAAAAAAAAGCAGAAAAAAGGCAGAAGGGAGAAGAAAAAAGGAAGAAAGAAGAAAGCAAAATTACCAATTACCAATTACCAATTACCAATTACAAATTCCCCGTTACCAATTCTAAATTATAGATATGAACATGGTTGGTCAACTTTTAGACAGGCGTTATCGCGTAGTGCAAATTCTCAGTTCAGGAGCTTTTGGACAAACTTATTTAGCTGTCGATACTCGCCGACCGGGCCATCCTCAATGTGTAGTCAAACAACTGCGCCCTCCCAGCAACACTTCCACAGTTCTCAAAACAGCTTATCGCTTATTTAAACAAGAAGCAGAAATATTAGAAAAGCTGGGAAAACACGATCAAATTCCATTTTTACTAGCTTATTTTGAAGAAGCGAATCAATTCTACCTCGTCGAAGAGTTTGTCCCCGGACACGCCCTAAATAGGGAAATTGTGGCAGGTCAACCTTGGCGAGAAGAACGAGTGCTGGATCTGTTGCAAGAAGTGTTACAAGTTCTCGCCTTCGTACACTCTCAGGGAGTGATTCACCGCGATGTTAATCCCTCCAACTTAATCCGCCGCAAACCAGACGGCAAATTAGTTTTAATTGACTTCGGTTCGGTTAAAGAAGTTGCAAGTCACGTCAGTGACTACGATACCGAATTTCCGCGCACCATTGCTACTGGTACTCCGGCTTATATGCCGATCGAACAATTTCAAGGCAACCCGCAATTTAGCAGTGACCTCTATGCAGTCGGGATGATGGCAGTCCAAGCTATCACGGGTTTACCCGGTACGGATTTGCCCAAATTGCAAGATCCGAGTCCTTCTCATACGGGGGAAATTGTTTGGCGAAACCGAGCTCAATGTTCTGTGGGATTAGCCAATATAATTGACAAAATGGTGTGTCATCAATTTGCCAAGCGCTATCAATCGGCGGAAGAAGTTTTGGTAGCTCTCAGCAAGTTGAGACACCGCCAAGAGCCGATGAATCCCGCTCACAAGAAAAGTATGGCTCCCAGCTTAGTTTCTTCTGATAGTTTTTCGTCACGTTTGAGAAGTCGATTTTGGTTGCTGATTTTGGCGGGGTTCGGGGTGGCGATAGTTCTGCTTTTTCTGTTTAGTTACTGGCGCCGCCCGAATCCGATTAAAGCTAAGGAATATTACGAAAAGGGAGTGGAAAAGTCTAGCAAGAAAGATGCGGATGCAGCTTTGCAGGCTTTTAATAAGTCAATTCAATTGAATCCTCAAAATGCTGAGAGTTTTTATGGGCGGGGTAATGCTAATTATGATTTAGAAAAGTATCAAGAAGCAATTGCAGATTATTCTCAGGCGATCGCTCTCAATCCTAAATATGTTCAGGCTTATTTTAACCGCGGCCTAGCCCGTCACGATTTTAACGACACGCGCGGGGCGATTGAGGATTACACTCAAGCTTTGAATCTCCAGCCCAAGGATGCTGATACATATTATGAAAGAGGAGTTGCTTATTTAGAACTGCAAGATTACAAGATGGCTATTCAGGATTTTAACGAAGTAATTCGGTTGCAGCCGAACCAGGTTAAAGCTTATCATTCGCGGGGGTTGGCTCGTGCTGGGAGCGCAGATTTGCAGGGGGCAATTGGAGATTATACTGAAGCAATTAAACTTGATGCTAAGAATGTTGATGCTTTCTACAGTCGGGGGAGAGCTCGCTTTCACCTAGGAGATTATCAGGGAGCGTTGGCGGATTATTCTCAGGTAATTGCGATCGATCCCAAGAGTGGAGATGCTTACGCTAATCGTTGCAGCACGCAGTTGAATTTGGGAGCGCATCAAGCGGCAATTGACGATTGCACTCAGGCAATTTCGCTGAGCGAGGAGGATGGGGTTCCTTACAACAATCGCTGCATTGCTTATTTAAATTTGAAGGATTATCCGAAAGCAATTGCCGATTGCACTCAAGCGCTGACAGTGAATCCGAATGATTTTAATGCTTTTAACAATCGCGGTTTAGCTCGCAGCGCTGGGGGTGACGCGCAGGGGGCGATCGCAGATTTTACAGCAGCAATCGGGTTCAATCCCAACAATGCGGAAGCTTACGCCAATCGGGCTAAGATTTATCAAGAGTTAAAGAATTACAATAGTGCGATCGCAGATTACGTGCAAGCTATTCGGATCAGTCCGAATTATGCGGCTGCTTACTACGGTAGAGGCATGGTTCGTAGCTCCTTGGGAGACAAAGCCGGAGCGATTAGCGATTTAGAAAAAGCCGGCAAAATGTTTCTCGATCAAGGACTTACTGGCGGTTACAAAGATGCACAATTTGAGATTGAAAAGCTCAAGTAATCAGTAGTCATTAGTCATTAGTCATTATTTCTCGGTGTTATATTTCTTATGTGGCAGATTTTTATAATCTCATATCATGTCCGGTCGAGCGACCGCGATTTTTGTAGATACTGTCTTGAGCTGTCAAGGGGTAGCGATCGCATAATTGGGGTCGAAAGGCTTTTGGGATTTTAAAATAC
>NZ_JAUBRP010000103.1:0-17132 GCF_036701935.1 Microcoleus sp. M2_D5
CGTCTCGCCCGTCCAAAAAGGACGGGCGAGACGCCCATCCCACAACGGGCGGGACGCCCATCCAAAAAAAACGGGCGAGACGCCCATCCCACAACAGTCATAGAAAGTGGATTTTATTTAATTCTCATCCCTAATTTCCGTCCAAAAAGGACGGGCGAGACGCCCATCCCACAACGGGCGGGACGCCCATCCCACAAACTTGTGAAAGTTATTTAATTCTCATCCCTAATTTCCGTAGGTGCGCCGAGGCGCACCTTACTAATACTCCATTCCCAGAAAAATTTAATTCGCCGTTTTTTCCGAAGATCGATCCCAGAAATCAGCTTGAGGAATTTTAAAATCAGACTTAACCAAAACTCCCGGTTCTCGCTGCACGGGCAGCACATCTAAAGTATCCGTTTGCGCGCAATATTTTAAATCTTCAATAACACCTAAACCGAGGAGGCGCTGGCCGTGGCTTGCTCTTTCCAACAATTCGTGCAACCTATCTTGCCAGTGCCAATAAAGAGCAATAGCCCCAAAGACTTCATCGTTACCAGCAAAATCGCTCGCAGGAATACCGCTTTCTGCCAAGAGACTTTGGGCGATCGCACCAGCACAAACCGTATCTTCCAACGAATAACTTCCTTCCCAACCAGAACCCACAATCCAAATAGTTTCCGGCTGTTTATTTAACAAAAACTGCACCACAGATTTGCGGTTAATCAAAGCCGCCGTCAACACAGTTGCAGCAGCTTGCACTCGCTGCAGAGCGCGAGTACCGTTAGTTGTGCTGATAAAAATTCGCTTCCCACTCACCGTTTCTGGCGTGCAGTCGAAGGGGGAATTCCCCATGTCAAATCCGTCAACTTTGGCGCCGCCGCGCTCTCCGGCGCGAATCCGCTTATCTGCAGGCCATTTTTCGCTGCTTGCCATTAGCTTATCTAAGTCGCTGAAAACTTGAACAGCTTCCGCTCCATTATTCAGGGCCGTTGCCATTGTCGTAGTCGCCCGCAGCACATCAACTGCGATGGCGCAAGCCGGCATTTTGTCGGCTGGCGTAAGTTCCGGGGTATGGTAAATAAAAAGCTTCACTTTTGGGCCACCTGCGATAAATCCTCATCAGTCATAATAATGGAAAGTGGATAATAGAAAATAGAGTCGAGTCCTCAAAAGCAGAAAATATGTCAAAACAGCTAAATTCAAACCCCGCCCAGGCCGCCATTACCGCACCAATTGGACTCTTGGCAGGTTTCACCTATCCTTTGCGAGCTTTCACGCTGATTTTGCAAACTCCCAAGCTGTGGACTTATGTATTAGTTCCCGTGGTGCTAAATTTTATAATTGGTATCGGTCTTTATTTAAGCTTGCTATTTCCCAGTTTGGCAGGGATAGATGTTTTAGTTGCCGATTTGTCCGTCCGATTTAACGCTCTAATTGCGAGTTTTCCAGCTTGGCTGAGCTTTCTCGGCGTGTTAACAATTGCTTTCGGCTGGCTGCTGCGCGTGCTCCTAGTCTCAGGACTTTTGCTGATAATTGGATTTTTGTTAGTGCAGTTTGGCGTGATTTTAGGTTCGCCCTGGTACGGCAAACTTTCCGAACAATTGGAACTCCTGCGGAACGGTCAATTGCCCGCAGAAGCACCAATGAATTTGGCGAATAGTTTTCGGGATATTCAAAGGGCGATCGCCTTTGAACTGCGAAAACTACAAATTTTGTTGAGCGTCGGTATACCGCTGCTGCTGCTAAATTTTATCCCTGGCGTCGGCTCTATTCTTAGCAGTTTGGGTGGCGTAGCTTTGGGCGCGACTATTGTCTGTTTGGACTTTTTAGATGCACCTTTGGAGAGGCGGAGGCGACCTTTTCAGGAGAAGTTGGAGATAATTTGGGCGAGTTTGCCCGCCAGCGGAAGTTTTGGTTTGGTTTGTTTGGGTTTGGTGAGCATTCCGCTGTTGAATCTGTTGGCGATTCCGCTGTGCGTGACGGCGGGAACTTTGTTTTTTTGCGATCGCATTTGGCCTGCCCGCTTTGCTGCTGAAGAAAGAAAGAGCGATCGAGAAACTAACATTACTAATTAAAAACTAGGAAGATACTTCTTCCTTTTGCCGAATCTGGGAGTTTAGACCCAAAAACGGGCTTAACAACAGCCAGCTAATGAAGAAAAAGGATGCTGTAAATAGCTGGACAATATCAACCGCCGACAAATATCCGTCAGATAATAGTGCAATAGTTCTATCTGTCAGCCCGAATATCCAAGAGAGAATCCCAAACAGCCAAATGCCTTTTTGGAGGATGGGCAAAAATGCAGAAACTTCGGAGTTTTGCTGGTTCATTGATTTAGCCCTTTTTTGCGAAAAGTCTGATTAACCGGGGCACCCCAAGGGCTTAAGGATTTTTGGTGTTTCCTCGGATTCCCTTTGTTAGGATCGTGAATTAAATAATTTGCATAAGCCTGTGGGATGGGCCTAAGAGCCCGTCTATAAGGGACGGGCTCTTAGGCCCATCCCACAAGAACAATTTAAATTGCAGGTTATTTAATTCTCATTCCTTATCTATATATTAAGAAATGTTTCTCGAAATGACAACGCGCCCTGGGAGGGATTTCCGCATCTATCTTAAGAGGTAGTCGCAGCCCTCATAAAGAGTGATATTTGCTACACTTTGGTAGGATGCTAGAGATTTTGCCGATTTTTTGAGAGACAAATGGCTGGGCACGGGTAGCGGCGCGATCTCTTAGCACCGCGCCGATAAAAAAGCTTGTAATTTATATTGAATTATGGAATACTACATGATGAGCAAGTTTGGTTCAAGAACGATCGTGATGTTTGTACTGAGGAGGGAGAGTTAAGCTGTGGAGCATTTAAAATGGTATTGTATGGTGCGTCAGTTTTAAGGCGTTTTCCATGTATAGTCAGTGTTCACTTCGCTTCGCACCCGGAGCGGCCTCGTTAGTGGTTTAAATGCTCCACAGCTTATCAAAGCCGTAAAAGCCACAGCACAAACAATTCGATTATCAGTATTAACCAGGCTTGATACGAGTTCAGCCTCAAGAAAATCGAACAATGGCACGCTTAAATCAGATTATTGCGATCGAAAAAGGCATCAAAAGCCGCTCGGTTCAAGAACTAGCCGAAGCTCAAAAAGCACTCCAGAAGCCCGCTGTGCTTTCTGGAATCTCCCGTACTTACCGCCCCAAAGACGAAGAAGGCGAACAACTGCCGCCAGAGTCCAAAAAAGTTGAAGTCAAAGCCGAAGAGATTATCCGCAAAACAACTGAAGTTTTGACCAAACTCTTCGACGTAACCGCAACCAAAGATTGGACAAATTGTACCGCTCGCGCGGACGTAACTGTAGACGATCAGAACTGCTGGGTTTTATGGTAATTTATCAATCAAAGTGATACGACTTCCCCAAAAAAGAATGCAAAACCAAGCTCTAAACCGATACAGCGTCAGTCATTTCCAATCTAAAATCTAAAATCTAAAATCTAAAATGGTATGATTTACTGCATCAATCCTCAATGCGAACAACGCGAAAATCCTGCTGCTGCTCAAAATTGTCAGGCTTGCGGCACGGATTTGTTAATTGGCGATCGCTACCGCATCCTTAAACCAGTGCGATCGCCCAATCCCGCACGCCCCACAGACATCTTTGAAGTTGAAGATTTGGGAACCGGGGAAAACGAATGGGGCACTGTCAAAACTTTAAAAGTCTTGAAACACGCCCACAACCCCGATTTAGTTCGCTTGTTCAAGCAAGAAGCGCGAGTTTTGATTTGGCTGGCCGGAAAGGGCTCAGTTCCCCAAGTCGAACCAGACGGTTATTTCCAAATTAAACTCCCCCATAACTTCCAGAAATTGTCTTGTTTGGTGATGGAAAGAATTAGCGGAGAAAACTTGGCAGAATTATTAACTAAAAAACAGTACGTTTCTCAAAAACTAGCTCTTGATTGGCTGCAACAAATGCTTTATATTTTGCAGGAAATCCACAAATATCATGTATTGCATCGGGATATTAAGCCATCCAACCTGATGGTTGAAGCGAATGGGAAATTGAGATTAATTGACTTCGGCGCCGCCACAGAAGCAGATATAGATACCGCACCCATAGGTTCTGCTGGATACGCCGCACCCGAACAAATTCTAGGTACAGCAGGCGTGCGATCGGACTTTTTTGCCCTAGGGCGTACTTTTGTACATTTATTAACAGGCATAGAGCCGATCCACTTTCCCCTTAATGAAAAAACTGGTAAAATTAATTGGAGGAACCAAGCCGTAGATATTGACCCGTTACTTCTAGAGTCGATCGACGAATTGATGGAACCGCTACCGGAAAACCGACCTGAAAATACCCAAGTTATTTTAGAAAAATTAAAAATTCACGACACAGACCCCCTGCAAAAGGGGGACGCAACATCGCTTCAATAAATCTGTTCCAACCTGCGAAAATCCCGTTCAACTTCCGCCCACAAAGCCCGGTTGTGAGGGTCAGTTTTCACAGCTTTTTTCAAATAAATTCTCGCCTTATCAACCTGCTTTTCTCCGATCAAATGCCGTCCCCAGCGCTGATAGGCGATCGCCTGCCACTGACGCACCTCCAAATCTTCGGGAACCCGCTGGGCCAAACCCTCAATCAAGGCGATCGCCCGCGGGAACCTCTGATATTTCAGCAACTGCTGCAACTCAAAATAAGCATCTTGCTTTAACTTTTGTTCTACCGCCGACAGATCCGCAAGAGATTGAACCGCAGCCTCTTTTCGAGTCACCTTAACTGCCTGCGGTTGAGCTTTCACCCTCCGATCCGGCGGTGTCGAACTAGGCGGCACAGTTGAATTGGCAACTTTCGACTCCGCAACATGGTGGGGGGCAACCTTCACCAGGAACTTATAAGCCTCAGTAATAGCAATAAACTTATTTTTAGCCTGTTCGTTTCCCGGATTCACATCGGGGTGATACTGTCTCGCTAACTGCCGATAAGAGGCCTTAACTTGCGATAAACTCGCACCTGACCTCAGTCCTAACTGTCGGTAATAATCTGCAATATCCATCTAGCATGAATGAGCGTTGATAATACCATTAAATATGGCAGAATCCTTAAATGTAAAGATTCTGCCAAAATTTACTGCGAACTAGGTTGTAGTGCGAGGGTAGCCCGCACTACGGTCGCGCAAAGATAACTTACGGACGCTCTTCGATCACTCTGTCAATCAAGCCGTATTCCTTGGCTTCCTCAGCGGACATGAAATAGTCGCGATCCATGTCCTTTTCGATTTTCTCGATCGGCTGACCAGTATTTTTAGCGTAGATATTATTCAGTTGGTGGCGCAGTCGCAGAATTTCTTTCGCCTCAATCTGAATATCCGTTGCTTGTCCCCGCGTGCCCCCAGAAGGCTGGTGAATCATGATTCGCGAGTGAGGCAAAGCTAACCGTTTCCCCTTCGCACCGGCAGCTAACAGGAAAGAACCCATCGAAGCAGCCAAGCCCACACAAATCGTCACCACGTCCGATTTTATGTGCTGCATGGTATCAAAAATAGCCATGCCTGCCGACACCATCCCGCCTGGGGAATTGATGTACAAAATAATATCCTTACCTGAATCTTCCGAATCGAGGTAGAGCATCACAGCGATGATTTGATTGGCAATTTCATCGTCAACGTCCCTGCCCAAGAAAATAATCCGTTCCCGGTAGAGGCGATCGTAGATATTAATCCACTGAGTATCATAACCACCCGGCATTTTGTAGGGAACTTTTGGCACACCTATAGGCATAATTCGGAACTCCGTTTAGTTAGTAATTGGGCATGGGGCATCGGGCAAACAGGGCATCGGCCCGCGCAGGCCCGCGCAGGGCATCGGGCATTGGTAATTGGGAATCGGTAATTGGGAATTGTTAGTCATAAAAAGACTGTTGAATAACTAATCAGGGTAGAAACTACTAGCCATTAACCCTTCATTCTTACTCGTTCCCCATTCCCCATTCCCCATTCCCCATTCCCAGTTAGATGACTCCAGCCGGCAGCGGTTTCGGCAATTCTTCCGAACTTTCAAGAACGCGATCGATCAAACCGTATTCTTTAGCTTCCTGGGGCGTCAGGTACAGCAAGCGATCCATATCTTTAGTAATCTTTTCGATCGGTTGGCCTGTACAGCTTGCAAAAATCTCAAGCATCGTCGCTTTATTTGCCAGCACTTCCTTAGCCCGAATTTGAATGTCGCTGGCTTGACCCCGCGTGTAAGCCTTGGGTTGGTGCAACACAATCGAAGCGTGCGGCAAACTCGCCCGACAGCCTTTAGTACCAGCCGCTAACAGCATCGCAGCCATACCCATTGCCGAACCGAGGCAAATAGTGTGTACGGGCGGCTTAATGTACTTGATCGTGTCGCAAATAGCGAAGGCTTCTGTTTCAAAGCCGACGGGTTCGCCGCTGTAACCAGAAGTGCCGGTCGAGTTGATGTAGATTTTGATCGGCTTATCGGGATCTTCGTACTGCAAGAACAACAGTTCAGCGATAATCAGTTCTGTTACCGCAGGCACCAGAGGCATACCCAGATAAACGATCCGCTCCTTCAGCAACAGGGATGGCAAATCGGGAGGTGGCGTCCGAGAGTTCCCTTCCCCGTAGTATGGCGATTGCACAGCTTTAATTGGTGTGTTCATATAACCGAAATGTTGCCTGAACTGATGGAGCTATTCTTAAAGAAATAGTAACGCAATCTTTAGGTATCCCGCATGAAAGTTAGTTTGCTCCCGGTTTTAAACGACCCTAACCTTGACGCTGCTGCGCCCTCAACGCAGCGCCAGCTAGCGATTTCGGTGTCTGCGACGGCAAGCTCGATCGACTCCAGCGTACCCTTAAACCTGTGCCTGATTCTCGACCACAGCGGTTCGATGGGCGGACGCCCCTTGGAAACCGTCAAACAAGCCGCCGGACGGTTGCTGGACAGGTTGAAGCCTGGGGATCGCTTTTGCGCGGTGGCTTTCGACCACAAAGCCAAAGTCCTCGTCCCCAATCAAATTGTAGGAGATCCCAGCAGCATTAAACGGCAAATTGAGCAACTGCGATCGGCCGGTGGCACAGCAATTGATGAGGGCATTAAGTTAGGTATTGAAGAGTTGGGTAAAGGCAAAAAAGAAGCTGTATCTCAGGCATTTCTGCTGACTGACGGCGAAAACGAACACGGCGACGACAGCCGCTGTTTGAAGCTGGCTAAATTGGCTGCCGACTACAACATGACTTTAAATTCTCTGGGATTTGGCGATAACTGGAACCAGGATATTTTGGAAAAGATTGCTGACGCTGGCGGCGGTGCTCTGGCTCACATTCAGCGTCCCGAAGATGCGGTTGACGAGTTTAGCAAACTATTTACTCGCATCCAAGGTGTAGGTTTGACTAATGCTTATTTGCTATTTTCCCTAATGCCAAAAGTGCGGTTAGCCGAACTCAAACCGATCGCCCAAGTTGCGCCGGATACGATCGAATTACCAGTACAGCAAGAGGGCGATCGTTTTATGGTGCGCCTGGGAGATTTAATGAAGGATATAGAGCGAGTAGTTTTGGCTAATATTTATATTGGACAGTTGCCCGAAGGTACACAGGCGATCGGGCAATTGCAAATTCGCTACGACGATCCGACTGTCGGTCAAGGTTTGCTTTCCGATCCCGTTGCAGTTTCTGCTAATGTCTTAAAAGTTTATCAGCCGGCACTTAACCCGACGGTACAACAGCACATTTTAGCTTTGGCTAAATACCGCCAAACTCAACTCGCAGAAACTAGATTGCAACAGGGCGATCGGGCCGGCGCGGCGACAATGCTGCAAACTGCTGCGAAAACTGCTCTGCAAATGGGCGATAAAAGTGCCGCAACTGTGCTGCAAACTTCTGCTACTCGCTTGCAGTCTGGCGAACAATTGAGTGAAGCCGATCGCAAGAAAACTCGGATTGCTTCTAAAACTATTTTGAAGTAATCGCGCGATTTGAAATTTTAAATAATTTTAAATTGGGCGATCGGACAATTTGCCGATGCGAAATCGCCTCTACAAAAACGAAACCCGCCTGGGCGCGGGTTTCAATATTTTGAGTCTCGCCTGCAAAAAGCGAAAGTCTGTGTAGCCCGATTGTTTTAAGCTGTGGATCGACAAGAAGCTCGATCGTTTAGAATGTTTGTATCACCTATCAAGAGTGCTTGTATGAACCAGACAATATCTGATAAAGTACGCTGGACTACCGCCGATTTAGAACTATTGCCCGATAACGGCGATCGTTATGAAATTATTGATGGAGAGTTATTTGTGACTAGAGCACCGCATTGGGGTCATCAACAGGCTATAGGCAACCTCTACCAAGAACTTAATACTTGGTCGCGAGAGACTAATTTAGGACGAGCAGGAATCAATCCGGGTATCATTTTCACGGATGCTGATAACGTTATTCCTGATGTAGTTTGGGCCAGCAATGAACGCTTGGCTATCTTGCTAGACGAAGCCGGCCATTTAACCGGCGCACCTGAGTTAGTTGTTGAAGTATTGTCCCTTGGTGCAGACAATGAAAGACGCGATCGAGATTTGAAACTCAGACTCTATTCGGTGCGAGGCGTCCAAGAATACTGGCTTGTGAATTGGCGGTTGCAGCAAATAGAAGTTTATCGCAGGGAACAAGCAAGTTTAAGGCTCGTTGCTACGCTGTTGAACGCTGATGAATTGACCTCGCCTTTGTTGCCTGGTTTTAGTTGCTCTGTAGCTCGGATTTTTGCTTAGATTTATGAAACACTTTTACCGGGCGATCGGCATTTTAGGATTTGTTACCGTTTTGGGCGGCATATCCCCTGCCATTTGTACCCAACCCTCACCAATACTCATCGTTCAAAATCCTGCTGAAGACTTATTCAATAGTGCTTTAGCCAAGTCAGAAGCAGGAGACATTCAAGGGGCGATCGCCGATTACACCGAAGCCATCCGCCTCAACCCCAACTACGCCAAAGCCCACAACAAACGCGGCATCATCCGCGACCGCAATCTCAAAGATTATCCAGCAGCAAAAGCAGATTTCGATCGCGCAATTGAAATCAACCCCAACTACGGCGATGCCTACTACAACCGCGCCAGAGTCCGCGAGTTCTTAGAAGACAAACCGGGGGCGATCGCCGATTATCAAAAAGCAGCCGAACTATATCAAAAAGACGGCAATACCAACGATTATCAAGATGCCATCAAGCATATTCAAATGCTGCAAGAATAAAAAAATGGTATAATAGGATTAGTGTTTAAGAAATACACACTATGCTTGCCAACAAAAGTCACAACTACGCATCCCCAGAAGACTATTTAGAAGGCGAAAAAATCAGCCCCATCAAACACGAATACAGACAAGGCGAAATTTATGCAATGGCAGGAGCAAGTGATGCCCACGAGACTATTTGCATCAACTTAGTAAACTTGCTCACAACTCATGTTAGAGGCAGAGGCTGTCGCATCTATGGGGGAAACATGAAAGCCAGAATCGATCGAGCAGACGTGTTTTACTATCCAGACATCATGGTGACTTGCGATGAAAGAGATAGAAGCCTGGAATATTTCAAACGCCACCCGCGCTTAATCGTAGAAGTTTTATCTCCAACAACAGCAGCATTCGATCGCGGAAATAAATTTGCCGACTACCGCACCTTAGAAACTTTACAAGAATACGTGCTGATTAACCAAGAAAGAATCAGTGTAGAATCTTACCAGCGCAATGCAGAAGGCCGCTGGGAACTTTACCCTTACGCGGATGGCGAAGAAGTTCGCTTGGCTAGCGTAGACTTTCAATGCCCGATCGCACAAATTTACGAAGATGTTCTAGGAATCAGTTAAAATAGTCGATCGAACCGATATCAAAAATTTATCTGCGTTCATCCGCGTTTATCTGCGGTTAAACACTCCAAATTAACTATTCAAAAAATGTCCGTAATCTCCACCGTCACCGTTACCGTACCCGCCACAACCGCCAACCTAGGCCCAGGATTCGACTGCATCGGTGCCGCTTTAAGCCTCTACAACCGCTTCCAATTCTCCCGACTAGAACCCTCAGCAACCGAGAAACTAAAAATTACAGTTACAGGCCAAGAAGCCGCCAAAGTCAAGACAGACGACAGCAATCTCGCTTATCAAGCTTTTCTCAAGTTATACGATCGCCTGAACCAATCGCCGCCATCTGTAGCCATACATATAGATATGCAAGTGCCGCTGGCTAGAGGTTTGGGAAGTTCCGCTACAGCTATTGTCGGCGGGCTAGTCGGTGCAAATGAACTAGCCGGAAAGCCTTTGAGTCAGGTGGAAGTGATGCAATTGGCGATCGAACTTGAAGGACATCCCGACAACGTTGTCCCCGCTTTACTCGGAGGATGTCGCCTCGCTGCTAGCAATCCACCAAGCGGTTCCTGGGAGATTTGCGATATTCCCTGGCATCCAAATATTGTGCCCGTGGTAGCCATTCCCGATTTTGAACTGTCTACAGCCGAAGCCCGCAAAGTTTTGCCAGCAGATTACAGTAAGGCTGACGCGATTTTTAATGCCGCACACCTCGGTTTGCTGGTGCGGGCTTTGGAAACAGGCAATGAAAACTGGCTGCGCTGCGCCCTCCAAGACAAAATTCACCAACCTTACCGACAATCTCTGATTAAGGGATATGAAGCGGTGCAACAAGCCGCCGTGAATGCAGGGGCTTGTGGAATGGTAATTAGCGGTGCCGGGCCGACGCTTTTGGCTTTAACTGATGTGGCTAACGCTGTTGCGGTTGAGAAAGGGATGGCGGCTGCTTGGATGGAATTTGGGGTAAAGGCTGAGGTAAGGGCAATCGCCCTCGATACTCAAGGCGCGCAAGTCTCCCTTTAGTTATTCCACTCCTAGACACACAACATCTACATCACCGTGTTTTGTAGGGGCAATCTCCCGTGGTTGTCCCTCTCCATGTTATTCATATTTCTATTCTCGACCTCTGCGTAAATGGGCGTCAATCCTTTGTCATCGGCTGCCCGATAAATTATCTTTTTTTTACCGCAGATGAGGGCAGATTAACACAGATTAACGCAGATAGATTCTATCTATTCCGGTGGCAAGATACGTGATTGTTGACTGGATTTTACGCCCGACGATGTTACCGGATTTGATATAATTTCGTACATATTCCTCACAGTCGATTTATTGATATGTTGTTGGAGGTTATATAAAAAAAGGCTTTGCATAATTAAGGTATGAATTTAGGTTGGGAGGGTGAAGAAAAAAAAACTTTTTGTTATGTTTCATCCCAAAAAACTCAAAAATTCAATTCGTTTACTAATTTACGCTTCTCACATTCGAGGACGTTCCCATTCTCTATTCAAGTAGTCATTGAGATACCCTGTTTGGAATGTTATTCGACCTGGCTTCGTCAGCGGTTATAGCTAAATCATATCAAATCTGTTGGCATCGCAATTATTCATCTCTCTCTTCCCTTTCTCTGTATGCTCTGCGCCCTCTGCGGTTTAATCATTTCGATACAACCGGAATTAAACTCAGACATCTATTCACCAACGCCTATTTTATTACAAAACTAAAAATTGTTTTCGCCGCTCTTTCAAATCTCTTGAATATCAACTCAAGTCTCTTTTTCGGCACTTCTGCCATTCTCTATACAAAAATTTACATTTTTTCAAAAATTGTGCAGTCATTGTAGGGGCGGATTCACAACAATTTCAGGCTAAAACCAACAATTTCAAAAATCCGCCCCTACAACTGTAAATACTGTTAATTAACTGTGACGCAGCGGAATTTCTATCTGAATTTTAGTGCCTTTACCCGGTTCGGAAAAACACTTGAACTCTCCTTTGTGCTGCTCTACAATTATCCGATAGCTGAGAGCAAGTCCCGATGATATGGGTGATTTCGCAGGTTTTGCTGCCAAAAATGGATCGGAAATTTGGGCTGTGATATCTTTGCTATGTGCGGTGTCGTTATCAGCAATCTCAATCGAAATTCGCTGAGCATCGACAACCTGAGTAGTAATCAAAATCACAGGCTTAAATTTGATGGATTCCCACTCTTCCAACTCTTGCGCCGACTCTTCCAAAGCATCGATCGCGTGATTGATGATATTCAGAAAAGCTTGATTGAGCAGCCCTGCATAACACTCAATCTGCGGCAAATTGCCGAATTGTTTGATCACCTTGATGTCTCGCCTTCCCTCGCGAGCCGGCAAGCGGTGCTGCAACAACAACAGAGTATTTTCTAAACCGTCGGAAACATCGAATAACTGCCAGCCCGATCGATCGCTGCGGGAAAAATCCTGTAGCGACAAAATTATTTGGCGGATGCGATCGCTCCCGGTACGCATGGAACTCACAATTTTTAATAAATCGTCGAGTACGAATTCCACATCCATATCTTGTTGTTTTTGCAGAATTTCCGCTCCGGTATTGACTAGCTCTTTTTGATACAATCGCAGCAGTTCAATTAAATCGGCTGCGTAGCTTTGGACGTGAGTGAGATTGCTGTAAATAAAAGTAATGGGGTTGTTAATTTCGTGGGCTATCCCAGACACCAATTCGCCCAAACTAGACATTTTTTCATTTTGCAGCAGTCGATCGCGCGACAGATCCAATTCTTGCTGGGTTAACTCCAACCGCGCCCTCAACTCGCGCGATCGCTCAGACGCGCGCACCCGCGCCAATAATTCCTGCTTAACTATCGGTTTAAACAGAAAATCGTCAAAGGGCGCATCCAATTCTTGAATTTCATCAAATTGCTCCGGTGTTGTCAGCAGGATAAAATAGGCTGCCGCCAATTTTCGTGAAGCGAAGCTATCCCGTAGGGAATCGGCTTTCACCAGCCGGCACACCTCCAAAAAGTTGATTTGAGGCGAAGTCCCGTCGCAAATTATCGTATCGGGGGACAATTCCTTCGCCAAGTCTAAACCCTCCTTGTCGTCGGAAACGACTCTCACCTCATGTCCCTCTTGGCTGAGTAACTCTTCGACAACTTGAAAAGTCACAGTATCCGCGACGATCGCCAGAATCTTTGCCATACTTCTACCATCTCCACAAATTACTTTTTAGGATACAACCGCCAGAATTGCGCTGACAGATTTAAAATTCCAAAATAGTTCAATTACATCAAAAAACAGCCCGTGCCCGCTCCCTCAAAACCAAAAATAGCTCATACCATTTTAGATTTTATATTTTAGAGTAAAAAATTGGGAATGACCGAAAGCATCCAGGATACCCGCCACGCGATCGATCCGTGGAGAAATTAAAAACGTGTATCCGAGAAACTTGCCGAACGTATTTATCTCGCGCAAGTCAATGCTTCAATTCTAAAATCTAAAATCTAAAATCGCGCAATCGATTGACTTACTGTATAATAGTTGGGAGCTTGCCTAAAGTTGCATATTTTTGGGAAACTGGTATCACGAGAAGGTATAATTTTAGACGGGTAATGCAAAAATGGAAATTTCTCCTTCGCAATTAATGTTACATCAGAGCTTTCGGCCGAAAGACTCCTGAGGGCGATCGCAGATACTTTCTCAAATTGCGCCAGGAAACAATAAAAAACTTTAAAATCAATTAATAGTACCGTTAAATTCACCTTCTCGGTCAGCGCCTGGGAATGCCAATTACCAACACCACCTCAACTTTGATTCAAGCCGAAACACTAGAACTATTAGAATGGCCGCGCCTGTGTCAGCACTTGGCTACCTTCGCGGCCACCAAACTCGGCGTCGCCGCCGCCCTCGACCTCGCAATCCCGGCAACTCAAGCTCAAACAGCAGAACTCAAGGCCCAAACTCAGGAAACTTATCAGTTAGAGAGCCGCGCTGGCGGTGCTTTGAGTTTTGAAGGAATCCAAGACATCGGCACTTCGCTGCAGCGAGCCGAACTCCAAGGTTTGCTCAGCGGCGAAGAATTGCTGGCAATTGCTACTACCCTCGCCGGAGCAAGGCAATTGCGCCGGATAATTGACTCTCAGGCAGATGTGCCCACGCTCAAAGAACTGGCATCCCAATTGCGGACTTATCCCGAACTAGAGCAAGAAATCCACCGCTGTATCGACGATCGCGCTCAAGTAGCAGACAGGGCCACTCCTAAATTAGCAGGAATTAGAGTTCAAATGCGACAGTTGCGCGATCGCATTTATCAAATATTGCAGGGGATTTTGCAGCGCCAATCCAACGCCGTACAAGAACAGCTAATTACCCAAAGAAGCGGACGCTTTGTCATTCCCGTCAAAGCTCCTCAAAAAGATGCCATACCGGGCATAGTTCACGACTCCTCGGCCAGCGGCGCGACACTGTACGTAGAACCCCACAATACAGTCAATCTTAACAACCAAATGCGGCAGTTGCTGCGGCAAGAACAAGCCGAAGAAGAAGCAGTCCGCCGCGCCCTCACGGAGCAAGTCGCAGCAGTAAAACCCGATTTAGACAGATTGTTGGTTGTAGTTACAACTTTAGATTTAGCCGCGGCTAAAGCGCGTTATAGTTTTTGGTTGCAAGCAAATCCGCCGAAATTTATCGAATTGGGAGAGCCAGAATTAGCACCAAAAAATCCAGAAACAGAAGATGAGGAAACAGAAGATGAGGAAAACTCAGAAAACAGTCAATTATTAATTCCCAACCTGCGATCGCAAATTACCCTGCGCCAGTTGCGCCATCCTTTATTAGTTTGGCAGCAACAGCACGAGCAAGGCTTTCCAGTCGTGCCGGTCGATTTGACGATCGGGCCGCACATCCGCGTCGTCGCCATCACCGGCCCCAACACCGGCGGCAAAACTGTCACCCTCAAAACCTTGGGATTGGCAGCTTTAATGGCGAAAGCCGGAATGTTTGTTGCCGCCCGCGAACCCGTAGAATTGCCTTGGTTCGACAATATTTTGGCCGATATTGGTGACGAACAATCTTTGCAGCAAAGTTTGTCTACTTTCTCCGGCCATATCCGCCGCATCAGCCGCATTTTAGAAGTTTTAGACGACAAGAAATCGCAGGCTGAAGGGACAGAAAATTCAAACCTGACAATTACTAATTCCCAACAGCAAGACCGAGAAGTCACAGATACACAGAACACTGTTTCTGCTCTCCCAATTCTCAAGCCTAAATTACAAATTACCCAACCCCAAATCCCAATTAAAAAATCCCAATTACCAATTCCCAAATCTTTAGTTTTGTTAGACGAAGTAGGAGCGGGTACAGACCCCTCAGAAGGCAGTGCATTGGCGATCGCCCTGTTGAAATACCTCGCCCAACATTCCCTGTTAACAGTTGCAACTACCCACTTTGGCGAACTCAAAGCCCTCAAATATCAAGACTCCCGCTTTGAAAATGCCTCAGTAGAATTTGACGACAATTCCATGCAGCCAACCTATCGCTTGCTGTGGGGAATTCCCGGACGTTCCAACGCCCTCACCATTGCCAAAAGACTCGGTTTGCTACCAGAAATAGTCGAAGAAGCTCAAACTTATGTCGGGGGAGCATCTCAAGATGTCAATCAAGTGATTGCTGGACTCGAAGCACAGCGCCGGAAACAGGAAACCAAGGCCAGAGAAGCAACTCAACTGCTACACCAAACCGAAAAACTGCACAGAGAAGTTTCTCAAAAAGCAGCCGCTTTGCAAGAGCGGGAGCGAGAACTAAAAATAGCTCAGGAAGTGGCAGTAAATGAGGCGATAGGGTCGGCAAAATCAGAAATTGCTCAAATCATTCGCCGCTTGCAGTCGGGCAACCAGACGGCTCAAAATGCCCAACAAGCGACAGAAACCTTAAATCAAATTTCCCAAAAACATCTGCCCTCTCGCCAACAACCGGCTAAACCCAAACCGAGTTTTATGCCGAAAGTGGGCGATCGCATCCGCATTCCCAGCTTGGGCCAAACCGCCGAAGTGCTCAGCGGCCCCGATGCTAACGAAGAGTTGAGCGTTCGGTTTGGGATTATGAAAATGACTGTCAAACTCGGAGAAATTGAATCCCTCGACGGTCAAAAACCGGAAACTAAAGCTCAATTAGCCAAGGTTGCAGCCCAAGCCCAAGCAATCGCTACGGCTAAAGCTAAGCAAGCAGCGGCGGAACCGGCAAAACCCAATCCCGAAATCGCCATTCGCACTGCTAATAATTCGATCGACCTGCGGGGTGCGAGAGTCTCAGACGCAGAAATCGAAATAGACAGAGCTCTTTCCAAAGCCGTGGAATACGGAGTGCTGTGGATAATTCACGGTAAAGGTACGGGACAGTTGCGGCGCGGGGTTCACGAGTTCCTCGCGAATCACCCGCAGGTTTCCCGCTTCGAGCTCGCCAGTCAAAAAGAAGGAGGTGCAGGTGTGACGGTGGTTTATCTGAAATAGTCAGGATTTAGGCATTTCCGGTTGACTCGTAATTATATACTTGTCTGCAGCAAAACAAGTCGCAACGAACATATCGTACTGATGCAACCGGAATGGATACTATACTGCAAATGTCGCCTAATTAAGAGTTGATTTACCACTTTAGTAACTGCCTGACTAATGAAAAAAACTCCCTCAAATGAAGTTTTGGTTGGCGACTGTCGTGAAGTGATGAAGACATTGCCAGAAAATTATATTTCTGCGTGTATCACTGACCCACCTTATAATTATGAATTTATTGGTCATAAATGGGATGACTCAGAAATTCAAAGGCGTATAGAAAGAGTCAACGGCAAGGGAAATAAAACCCTTGTTAAAAACATTCCCTATGGCAGTGGTTTAGCAGGTGGAGTCAGAAACGAAAAATGGTATCAAAGGAATCGCAACAACACTCTGGATTATGAAAAGTGGTGCTTTGAGTGGGGCGAGCAGCTTTTTCGGATCTGCAAACCGGGTGCGACAGTTTTAGTTTTCAACAGCACGCGGACTGTTGCTCACGTACAAGTTGCACTTGAAAGTGCTGGTTTCTATGCGAGAGATATTCTTGTTTATAAAAGATCGAGTGGTATCCCTAAAGGTGTCAATATCAAACAACAGTTAGAGAAGAAAGGATATGAAAATCATGAACAATGGGATGGTTGGCACAGTTGTCTGAGAAACGAATGGGAAGCAATCTGCGTACTTCAAAAACCGCTGGTCAATAATTAGGGTTTGCTGAATAATCGATCGCCCGCAAAGAACAAGTGCGATCGATATCCTCTAGCTCCATTTAA
>NZ_JAUBRP010000104.1:0-16966 GCF_036701935.1 Microcoleus sp. M2_D5
GAAAAATCTTCTCTTCATCCCTTGGGCAAGTCGGTGGCAACTAGAATAACTGCTACCCCTACTTATTGAGCCGATACCCCCAATGCAAGCCGCAAGTTTCAGAACATCCTGAGTTTCGGCAGGCAACTTCTGCAATTGCGCCGCCATAAACTCCACCACATCCGAGGCGTCGGCAAATGTAACTTGATTAATATCGCACTGCCACCCCCCTTGTACGCCCCTCTGTCCCCCCTTGGTAAGGGGGGATGAAAGGGGGGTGGGGGATTGAGGGGGGTTAAAAATAATTTGACCATCTTCATGCAACGCCTTGAGGAATTGAGTCGAGAAAAAGGGATTACCTTGGGTTTTTTGATAAACCAATTCTGTCAGGGGTTCGGCAAAAGATAAATCGCAAATCAGCGTATCTGCTACCAACTGATTCATATCTGCTAAACTCAACGGTTGCAGGGTAATCGTATTCACCGTAGCTCCCGATTTCACAATCTCATCTACAGTCAACATAAACGGATGAGCCGGTGATACCTCATTATCCCGATAAGCACCCAATACTAACAGATGCCCCGTATCTTCCATCAACAGTTGTAGCAATTTCAGCGATGCCGAATCTGCCCACTGCAAATCATCTAAAAACATCACTAAGGGATGTTCTGCTTGGGTAAATACTTGCACAAATTTCTGCATCAGCAGATTGAAGCGATTTTGGGCGGCACTCCCCGACAATTCTAGTGCAGGACTTTGAGCGCCAATGATGTGTTCTAATTCAGGAATTACGTCAATCAAGACTTGCCCGCTCTCGCCTACTGCGGTGAAAATCCGGGTTTTCCATCTGTATAACTGAGCGTCAGTTTCTGATAACAACTGCCCCATCAATTCCCGAAATGCTTGCACAAATGCACTAAAAGGAATATTGCGTTGAAATTGGTCGTATTTGCCTTTGATAAAATAGCCGCGCTGTCGGGCGATCGGCTTGTGGACTTCATTAACTACTGCGGTTTTACCAATCCCAGAAAAGCCAGCTACTAGCATCATTTCGCCACTAGCATTACGAACTCTTTCAAAAGCTTTTAATAAATTATTAACTTCAGTTTCTCTGCCGTATAATTTTTCTGGAATCAAGAAATGGTCTGTAATATCCAGTGTTCCCAAGTCAAATTCTTCTATGCTATCGGTTTCTTGTAATTGAACGAGACACATTTCTAAGTCCTGCTTAATACCCAATGCAGTTTGATACCGATTTTCCGCATTCTTTGCCATCAGCTTGCTGACAATTTGCGAGACAATTAGGGGAATTTCTGGCTCGATTTCGTGTGGTGGAACTGGCTGTCTGGCAATGTGGCAGTGAACTAGCTCTAAAGCGTCTTCTGTCTCAAAAGGCAGTTTTCCTGTCAGTAATTCGTAGAAGGTGACGCCGAGGGAGTAAAAGTCAGTGCGGTAATCGATTGAGCGATTCATCCTACCAGTTTGTTCCGGCGAGATGTAAGCGAGGGTTCCTTCTAAAACGTTGGGATTTTTCAGGGTAGGCATTTCTCGCGTTAGCTGAGTGGAAATGCCAAAGTCGATTATTTTGAGCTGTCCTGTCGCTGGATTGAATACTATATTAGAAGGGTTAATATCCTTGTGTATAATATTGGCGCTGTGAATTTTCCCTAAAATTTCAGTAGTGGCGATCGCAATTTGCAGAAATTCCTTGAGGCTAAACTTTCGCTGCTGCATCCATATTTTCAAGGATTCCCCGCCAAAGTCCTCCACAAAAATCACAAGGCTGTTTTGGTATTTTTGCAAGTCATAAACTTGCACGACTCCCGCCTCTTTGAGCTCTCGGGTAATACGGTATTCGGTGCGGTAGCGTAGCAATTCTTGAGGTGTGGGGTAGCTTTCTTTGAGCAGTTTGAGGATGAGCGGTTGGCGATCCGCTTCCCGAAGGGCCCGGTAAACCAGAGAGTTAGCACTTTCGTAAAGCAGCTTCTGGACGGCAATGCCTGGAATGGACAGCATATTTATTTTTTTTGTAAAAATTAACGCGAAGTCAAAACACACCGGGTTCGTTGTATCGAGAATAGCGCTTTAGAAAGGAACAAATTATGTTTTTATAACACACTCTTAGTTTTTCGGCAGCGAAGTGGCTTTTAGGTAGTCTGGCATAGTAAGGGTAAGGAGTTATCATGCGACGTACCTAAGCCTTGTTAATTCTCAACTGCATGAATTGTCACCGTTTCTGTTATCCAAACATCGTTAAAAATTTTCCCACCCCCAGCGCTAAGCAAAATTTTGAATGTAGAGATTGTCACAGGCAGTTTTTTCACAACCAGAGACATCAACCGATTTGAGAAGAAACAAAAAAATTGAGCGATCGGCTTTTATTAGAAAAAATATCTTGAGTCGCGATTGTCAAAGTCACGAGGGTGTCCCCCCGCTGGTTCCAATACTTGTTTTTCAACAATTAGCATGAGTCCCCCGGAAAGTTCAAGTAAAGTCAAAAAAACCAGGCAAGCTAACGATCCAATGTGATGAAATGTAGTCGTTTTTAGGCAATAAGCTGTTCGGCATTTAAAGGGCTTGCGTAAGGTGCGTCAGCATCTAAGGTTTTCCGTTTCAGCGTAAGGGTTATAGCTGACGCACCCTACTAGCCTCGTTACTGGTTTAAATGCTCCACCGCTTAAGGGGAACAAGCACTGGAAATAGCTGCCAATGGATGCCTTAACCAAAGAAATTCTAGGGGTGTATATAGGAAGTCGAGATGAAATGGGTGCTAAAGGTTTTTGGGATTCCCTCCCAGTAGTGGACAGACAATGTGCCGTCTATTATACAGATTTTTGGGCAGGCTCAAAAAAAATTCCCCAGCGACACAAATCTCTGGGGGAAGATACTGGCAAAACTTCTGATAAGGAAAGATTCAATAACACCCTCCAGCAAAGGATATCTCGTTTGGTAAGAAAGACTTTGTTTTCATCTATCTATAAAGATATCCAATCATGTGAGTATCTTCTGGTATTTTATCCATGATTACAAAGTTTCTTTACCCGCTCTATAAAACTTACCCAAAGCTACCCATTGCTCGAAAGATTTGGACTTTAGTGTTTACTTCCTGTTTCAACGTAGTCTCAGAATGACTTCTGAGGGTTTATCTACTCCACAGGCAATCTCGGTAGAGCTTACCGTTTGACTTGCTTAATCAGAGCGAATCGGAATGTAAATTGCTTCAAACCATCGCTCGATATTTTTAGCTGCGTTTAAGTCTCTATCTTCAGTATGACCGCAATCAGGACATACATAAACTCGATTCTTTAACGGCATTTTGTGGCGGTGTTTTCCACAATTTGAACAGATTTGAGAACTAGGAAATAAGCGGGCAACTAGAATTAACTGACTAGAAAACTTTTCAGTTTTATATTCTAGTTGCCGTTGAAATTCGTACATTCCACAATCAGCAATTGCACCAGCTAATTTGTGATTTTTCAAAAATGCTTTAATACTCAAATCCTCAATTTTAATCACCCTGTGGTTTTTAGCGAGATAATTTGTGAGTTTGTGAATAGCATCTTTGCGGATAAATGAAATACGAGAATGCAGCTTTGCTAACTTTCTAACAGCCTTAGTCCGGTTTTTTGAGCCTTTGACTTTACGGCTAACAGAGCGTTGCAGTCGCTTCATTTTTTTACTCATTTTCCGGTAAGCTTTGGGGTTAGCAAAAACTTTTCCGTCACTGGTGACAGCCAACTCTTTAATACCAATATCAACGCCAATAGAGGGACGATTTAAAGGTGTCGTGGGCTGTTCTATCTCGTATTTGATAGCTATAAACCATTTGTCAGCTGTACGACTAATTACGCAGTTGTGAGTAGCCGTAATGGGTAAAGGCTCGTGCAATCGTACCCAACCAATCTTAGGAAGCTTGACGCGCTTGCCATCATTGCTAATACCAGGTTTAGCTTTAGTACCTTGCTCAAGATAGAAACTGTCTTTAGACTTGCCTTTTTTCTTGAATCTAGGCTGTTTGGAAACTTTTTTAAAGCATCTATCCCATGCTGTCCTCACCTCTGCTAAAGCTTGTTGTGGACTTGCCTTCGAGCTTTGATAATACCAGGGATTAACTGGTTTGATTTCAACAACTAGACGTTTGTGCAAGTCAATAGCAGAAGGGATTTTAACTGTTTTGTCAGTTTCTCTAAGTTGTAAAGCTTCCTGAATAACAGCATTGCCAAAATTGTAAGCGTGTCTAGCTACTCCACAATGTTGACGGAATAGAGTCACCTGTTTGTTATTAGGTTTTAATTCCGTCTTGAAACTGAGTAGCATTATTTTACGTCCTCTACCGCTTTAGCTATACCATCAATTAATTTTTTGTTTTTGTGGCTTCTAGCGCCGTAAAGTCTAGCGCTAAAAACTTGGATTAATTCAATCATGTCTTGAACTAATTCCTGTTCACAGCTCAACTCATCCGGTGATTTATTGACAATTACTACCTCGCATTCAAACTCTTCACACATTGAGAAAACTAGCTCGGAACCGAATCTTAGAAGCCTGTCTTTGTGAGTAATAACAAGTCTACCAACATCACCAGACATGATTCGTTTAAGTAACTTTGTCAGTCCTTTTTTCTTGTAATTCAATCCAGAACCTAAATCTTGAATTGTTTCAAACTGCCAGCCATTAGCAGCGCTAAATGATTCCAAAACAGCAGCTTGACGCTTCAAATCTTCTTTTTGATCGTGACTAGAGACTCTGGCATAGTTGATAGTGATTCGCTCGTCTGCCTGACTTAAGTCTCTGGGAGTGATTCGTTTGATGTCTGCAAGGTAGAATCGTCTTTGTCCAGTGGGAGAGCGCTCAAATCTAATCTTGCCTGCATCTGTCCAGCGTCTTAATGTTTTTGTCGAAATGCCAAGCTCTTTAGCCGCTTCCCCTATTGAGAGTGTCACTTCTGATTGAGTCTCCAAAGTTGCTTACCTCTAATAATACAACTTATAGTTACCCATTTCGGGAAGAATGTCAAGAGGTGTCTAACAAAAATTTTCAGAATCCTACCCTAAAAATGTTTAGGATTTTTCGTTGGTATGCAGGACTACCAGACTTTGTTCTCATGATTTTGGAGAGTCTTCGATCTACTTCCGCTTACCCTTCCCGGCTACAAACTCCCGCAGCCGAAGTAAACTAGCAGTTTGCCCCAAATTCAGCGGCAGCAGCGACACTCCCTCCAACCGAGACTGCACCCAACCGTCGCCCCAATACCACTCGTGAAATCCGTCAATTCCCTGACTCAATAACAGCCGCAGACAATTGTGCTCAACAAGATCAACGTGATGCTGAACTGCCACGGGGCCCAGCCAACTCGTAAAGGTCAAACCTCGAGCAAATTCTTCCGGCAAACCGCTAGACAACTGCTGCGGCCACAGCCACTGCTGCAATTGACTCGGACGCAACAAGCTGTCTCTAATCGCTGTTTCGGAAGCTTCAAGCTCGATCCGCAGGTTGCTTTGTTGAAAATTACCGAGCATAGGAATTTGAGATATAAGTGCAAGTAACTTTAATGTAACTTATTGCAACGCATCCAGTTGTAAGGTGCGTCGCTCTTAAAAGTATGATGTGATTTGAAGATTGTCGATCGCGACGCACCTTACGGCATCGGATTTAGGGCTGACGCATGGGAACTCAGAAACCGGGTTTTTTACGAAAATACTGGTTTATAGCCCTTAATATCGGTAAAAACCCGGTTTCTTGGGTGGGAGTGCGTCGCTCTTAGAGATGTTCGATCGCACACCAGGGCAGATCGACGCACATCACCGTCCATGCACCTTCATCTACACTGAAAGATTTAAGATGTTCGATCGCACCCCTCGCCCCAGACCCCATTTTCGTATCGAACTGTTAAGGTCTGTTTCATTTCATTGAAATCTCCCCTGCTTCACCCCACCGCATCCAAACTCCGTGATACCATCACACCTGAGTAATGCCTATAGTAAAAAACTGGAGAGAAAAGCTTTGACACTAAGGGTTGCAGTAGTAGGTTCAGGCCCTGCGGGTTCTTCCGCCGCCGAAACATTGGTAAAAGCAGGCATCGAAACATACCTATTCGAGCGTAAATTAGACAACGCCAAACCCTGCGGTGGGGCGATTCCCCTGTGCATGGTCAGCGAATTTGACTTGCCGCAAAGTATTATTGACCGCCAAGTCAGAAAAATGAAAATGATCTCCCCCTCCAACGTCGAGGTGGACATCAATATTGAAAACGCCCACGAATACATCGGTATGTGCCGCCGCGAAGTGCTCGATGGCTTCCTGCGCGATCGCGCCGCTTCCTTGGGTGCAAAACTGATTAACGGCACCGTTCACAAATTAGACATTCCTTCAAACAACACCGACCCCTACACCTTGCATTATGCCGACCACTCCGACGGCAGCGCAATGGGAATTCAGAAAACTCTGAAGGTGGATTTGGTAATTGGGGCTGACGGCGCTAACTCTCGCGTAGCAAAGGCGATCGA
Organism: Microcoleus sp. M2_D5; assembly: GCF_036701935.1. Taxonomy (NCBI): domain Bacteria; kingdom Bacillati; phylum Cyanobacteriota; class Cyanophyceae; order Oscillatoriales; family Microcoleaceae; genus Microcoleus; species Microcoleus sp. M2_D5. The sequence goes on from NZ_JAUBRP010000104.1 coordinate 6,483, forward strand.
CGCTGGCGACTACAATTATGCGATCGCCTTCCAAGAGCGCATCCGCCTGCCTGAAGATAAAATGGCTTACTACGAAGACTTAGCCGAAATGTACGTCGGCGACGACGTATCTACCGACTTCTACGCTTGGGTGTTCCCCAAATACGACCACGTAGCCGTCGGTACCGGCACGATGAAAGTCAATCAAGCAAGTATCAAAAAACTGCAAGCAGGCGTCCGCGCCCGCGCTGCCAAAAAACTCCTCGGCGGTGAGATTATTAAAGTGGAAGCTCACCCCATCCCGGAACATCCGCGTCCCCGCCGGGTTGTCGGCCGAGTTGCACTCGTAGGCGACGCCGCAGGTTACGTTACCAAGTCTTCCGGCGAAGGTATCTATTTTGCCGCCAAGTCTGGCCGGATGTGCGCCGAAACTATTGTGGAGATTTCCAATAAAGGCGCGCGCATTCCGACGGAAGAGGAAATCAAGCTTTACCTGAAGCGGTGGGATAAAGCCTACGGCATTACTTACAAAGTTCTCGACATTTTGCAGCGCGTGTTTTACCGTTCCGATGCAACTCGCGAAGCTTTTGTGGAAATGTGTGCCGATCGCGACGTGCAGAAACTCACATTCGATAGCTACTTGTATAAGACTGTAGTGCCGGCCAATCCCTTCATTCAGATGAAGATTACCGCCAAAACCATTGGTAGCTTGTTGCGCGGCAATGCTTTAGCGCCTTAGTTCCCTGGTTGTCAACGCACTTTGTATAAAAAAGCGGGCAGTTAGAAAACTGCCCGCTTTTGTTATATCTAAGATAATGAACTGTTAAAATTCACAGGCGAGACGCCTGTGCCACGTGTGCTAAGGAAGAGGGAGAAGAAGAATTGTTAGTTCAAGTTCAACTGCACTAAGGTATCGGGGGCGAGGAAGTGGGAAATGTGATAAGCCCGTTCCTCGGTTTTCAGCAGGATTTTTTCGTAGAGGTAGCGGGTAGCTCGATCGCCCAAACTTTCTGCTTGCCCTGCTTGACGGCGCAGCAAACCTATAATAGCTTGCTCCGCTGTCAAATCGTGTTCTAGCATTTGGCGGCAAGAATACACGCCGTCTGGTTCCGGCTCGAAACAGCACAGTTCGGCTAACTTGCTAAAACCCGCTGCTGGTATGCCGCCCAACCCGTTTAAGCGTTCGCCCAACTCGTGGACGCTATCTTGAGCTTCTCCGTAGCTTTCTTCAAAGAATTTGTGCAAGGAGTAGAATTCTGCCCCTTCCACCACAAAATGATGTTTTTGATATTGCAGGTATAGAGCCTGAAAACTGGCCAGCAGCGCGTTCATCCCTTCACAAATCGGTGCTGTGACTGAATGTTCCAGTAGAACTGGGTTTTCGGCTATGTGGCCAAATGGTCTCAATGCACTCTGAGTCTGGGCCATGTGTGTTCTCCTCTCAATAGGCAGTTTTGTTGCCAATATAGTCAGTCTAGCACCCTAGATTTACCAGTCAAGCAGCGTCTGCCTCGATAGTGGAATATTTTGTAGAGTAGGAATTTTTTTCTGTAAACCTATTGAGAATTATTAGCAGTTGGGTTATGCTTAAAAAGATTCTCGTTCTGAACGCTTCCTGAAAGTGGGGCGAACCTTCAGAAGGCAGAAGGCAGAAGGCAGAAGGCAAAAGGCAGAATTTTTCAGGAAGGGCTTGCGATCGTCTTTGATGTTCTGCTGAAGTCTGGCTTTTAAGTTCTACCCGCTACCAGTCAGGGTAAAAATTAATGCAAATTATTACTGTTGTTAAAAAATGAATCCAGCAGATCCAGAATTAGAAGTTTGTGACATTGTGCAAGTTAGTTGGCTAGATAGGTGGCAAGTTTACAAACGCTTGCAAGAACTAGAAATTCCCTGCTGGTGTGCGGTTAACCAACCTTTGCGCGCAAAAGTCAACACTGTCAAACAAGCGGCTCAGTTAATGAGCGTGTTGAGGCAAGTCAGTGCCCCTCGGTGCGAACTGGTGCAGTGGCTGGAATACTGCTGGCAAAGGGGCTAAAGGTAGAAGCAAGTTCGGCAACGAGCAGTGTAGAAGATGTAACGGATGTAACGGATTTAAAGGAGTCATAACAATGTATAAATCTGGCAAGCAAGTTTCCGAATTCAGTTTAGAGGGAGAAATCCTCAGCCTGATTATTGAAGATGGTTATAAACTTAAATATTTGCGAATTAGCAGCGATCGCAAAGTAGAATATCTTGTTAAACTTTCCAAGGAATTGCGGTCATTTCTGTCGCCTATTTTGACACCGGGGTTGAGAGTTCAAGTTGTAGGTGAGAAAGAACTCAATTTGAAAAACGGTAAAATAAAACTTAAAGCTCGCAGCCTCAAGCTGGCTGAGGGCTACGACGATCGATCGCACGAACACCTCGACTCCACCAATGTACCTGTTGGGGTATTGACATCCGACGATCGCGCGATCGGCAAAACCCAAGTCACCTCTCCCACTGCGGCTCAAACTGTAAAAGCTCCGGCAAAAACCCAAACCAAAATATTAGTATGTCAAAAATCCGACTGCCTGAAGCGGGGCGCTGGAGGAGTCTGTAAAGCTTTAGAAAATGCTTTGAATGCGCGCGGTTTAGAAGACAAAGTGACAGTACAGGGAACCGGATGTCTCAAACAGTGTAAAGCAGGCCCAAATATAGTCGTGATGCCGGACAAAACTCGCTACACCCGCATTGCACCGGCAGAAGTTCCAGCAATCATTGACAAACACTGTGCAGTTGTTAAAGCTTAGGCGATTGCCGAGATACCGAAACAGTGCGTTAGAGATCGGGAAAAATTATTTTAATAGGACTCTGGGCGAAAAACTCACCGAAAAACGAGCCCGGCGTGCCCCTGGCTTTAGACACGGGGAGGAAGTCGGCTGCGGTTTCAACCGCCTTCAATATTTTTTTACACAACTGATTGAAAGGTTGTATTAGAATTAGATTGCAAGTAAAACAACCATCTACGTGTTGAAACACGCCTTGTATCGGAGAAATCCCGGCGAGCGTGAGCCACCACACTCTTGAGGAGTAGTAAGCCTGTACAACTGACAAGTAATGACAGAGTGTGAAGCGTACCTATCTCGCAAAAGTGATGGATTATGAAAGCAAACACAATTTAAAAGTAAGCGCAATTGCAATACCCTTCGTACTGGTAGTTGTTTTGAGCGTATAGAGGTGCTTTGATAACGCCTTTGAGAGTTTTCGGATTCATTCAAGAATCCCCGTGGCTTCAGCCGTGGGGAGTATCAAAGGCGCATCTTACGTTTTAATTTGAGTTCGAGTTGTAGTTCGATCGCGCCACTCGATTCAGAGGTTATTGTCCCAAAAAACCGGAAAAAGGCCAAAACTATCACTTAGGGGCTTTTTTCTGTAGAATCTCTAAGGATAGACTGTATCACAGACCCTGTGACTATTGGGATAAAAAGCCATGTCAGAAGCTGATCTTCGAGCCCATCAGCACCAACCGCACCCTGCTGTTCCATCCGATACCGAACCATTTCATTCAGATTTTGCTGCTACTGGGGGTTTTGAGCCGATCGCCCCCGATGCGACAGACACTCCCGCAACGGTTCCCCAACAGCCAGAAGAAGACTGGCAAACAGTAGATTTTCCCAACGCCATCAGCGTAGATGCAATTCCCACAAAACCCGAAACAAAAAATTCGCAATCTCCGACACAGCCGGCGGAGGCGGGCTCGCCCCCGATTTCAGACAATCTAAAAAATATGCTTGGGAATGCCGAACAGGCCAAGGGCAAAGGATCGACCCCAGTCACCCTCATGCAAGCGCTGCACGAATGCAACCGCGACCTTTTACAGCGCATCGCCCAGCTAGAAACAGCTCTCGAAGAGTCCCAAAAAACATTGCAGCATCGCGAAACTTTGCTACAACAGCGGACTGCAGAACTCGAAAATACTCAAGAACAATTGACGCGGCTGTTTGGCAAAGTGGAAGTTTCCCATCAAACCCTCCAAAGTCAAGAAATTTTAGTCGAAAGTTTAAGAAGTCAGTTGGCAACCAGCCAAGTCAGGCTAGCGACTGTTGAGCGAGAATGTGCGTCTACTGTGCAGCGCTACAACGAACAGTTACATCAGTTAGTAGCCACAGAAAATATTTGCAGGGAATTGCGAGCTCGCTTGCACCGCCAGCAGCGCCACACTCTGCAATTCAAAGCTGCCTTGGAAAGAAGTTTGGACAGGCCACAGGTAAAGTCGCCGAGGATCGAGCCGCCTGACAATAATCTCGACACCGCCAGCGCACAATTAGAATCTTTGCTCGCGGCGGTCAAAAGCTCTCAAATGCCGGTGCCGCCAGCCTTCAACGCTTCCCCTGTCCAACCTTGGTCGGAACCAGAAGAGCTTGCAGAGGTAGCTGCTGCTGTTGAGGCGATCGAGCCTGAAGCCCCAGCCAATCAGGAACTCAACAAATTAGCCCAAGTATCCGTCATTCAATTGCAGGAGATCGAAACCTACCAGCCTGATGAGCCAGCAACTGACTCGGCCGAACCGGTTGCGGAACCTGAACTGCCGGTGGCTGAGTCTGAACCCGAAACTGCTACCAAAGAGGACACCCAAGAATTGGCCAGGGCTTTTCAAATTTTGAACTCCGTTGAAACCTTTGGCATTCAAGAAGTGCGATCGAGTGTGGCAAAACCTACAGCAGTCGCCCAACCAGACTGGCTGAGCTTGATTGCCAGTCCGCTGCGGGCTTCTAAAAAACGCCGATCGCTAGCTGAAATTGAATTGCCGAGTTTTCGATAGCGAATTGAAGTTGCTAGTTTTGAGTTAAAACTCAAAACTCAACACTCTTTTCTCCCCTTTCCCATGCCGTAGGTGAGAGCATAGCTGGTAGCCAACAGCCACAGCCAAACAGCCGGATACCGGGGCTCCAACCAAGGCTGTACCCTGCGGGCGAAGCTGGGAAGCCATCCGAACAGCAAACTGGCCAAAGCCAGCAGAGTAAAATTCAAGTAACTTCCCAGCCAGCGCCAAATATCCCCCAAGGTGACAAAATCTAAAATCCACAACAGGAGAGAAGGGTTTTTTCCGGCTGCTTCGATCGCCAGTCGATTGAAAGTTAGCCAGTCGGTTCTGTCTTTAATAAAAGTTTCGGCGACGGCGAGTTTTTGTGCTGCCAAAATACCGAAAAAGGTATTGAGCATTGAATTAATTCTTTGGGGTGGCAAACTGCTGCCGGTAGGAACCATCATGCCTTTAGAAAATAGCCAAGTTACTGAAATATTGCTCTGGTAGGCGCGAATTTGGTTTAAGTGATTTGCCGTCAACAAATTGTGCTTTAATGCTGTATCCAACAGGTCTGTTAAGCGGAAAAGATTGCGGACAAGAGAGCCGAAGCCGGTGAAAACGAGGGGAGATTGCAAGGATGCTGCGTCGCCGATCGAGACTAGGCGATCGATCGCCACGGAGCGATCGCTGCTGTTGCTGCTAAAATGCCCCGGAATATAACCAAAGGTCGGTTTTTTCCACACCAATTTATCGACATCGCAGCGGCGGTATTCCGGCAAAATTGCGAAAAAATCTTCGTACATTTCCAGCAAAGAACCGGGATTCTCTGGATGTACTTGGTGGTAGTGAAATAGATAAACTGTCAGTTCTGTGCCGGCGCCGGGAAACAACTCCCAAATGAGCTGGCGTCCGCGGGAAATGTCCCCGTGAGTGTGGAGTACATCCCCGTAATCGGAATCCCATATTCCCGGCTCAAATCCTCCGTCGATGACTGCTCCCACTGTCGGACAAACGCTGTCAAAAGTTCGCCCTTCGTTCAATTGCCAAGCGATGGGAGAAGCCGACCCCATTGCATCCACCAGCAGCCGTCCTAATGCAGTGCGATCGGCTTTTGTCGGCAAGTGGCGGCCCTGAACTACTACTTTTTCTGCTGCAACATCGGCTCTAAGAAACTCAGTTTCATCCCAGATTTCTCCACCAGCTTCTGTTAGCTTAAGTCCCGCTAAATTCAGCAATTTCTCTCCGTCCAAAGCGACATTGAGTACCTTTGGTGTGTGCAGAACAGGCGCTTTAGCCACGGGCGGATTGTTAGCATCAAAAAACTTGTTGTAGCCATCTTTGTATTCTCTGGCAATCAAAGTTTCGATTTCTGCAGCAGTAAACAAACCCAAATCAATTAAGCTTTGAATTTCGTCCCGCGAAATATTCCACTCGCGATTCATCCGCCCGAAAGGCATTCGCTCAACTAGCAGCACCCGGTAGCCCAATCTAGCCATGACTGCGGCGTGAATCACTCCCAAGGCCCCGCCAATATAAATTAAGTCGTAAAAAGTATCGCCAGAATCAGACACCGAAACTGTACTTTTTACCTTCTTCTTAACATCCGTTACATCCGTTAAATCCGTTACAGAATCCGTTGCCGAACCCTCTTCCCTCAAAAACACTACTTGTTTTGGTTTTTGAGGATTGCGAGTGCCTTCGCGCCAACGCTGTTCCCACCAGTAGACGCGCTTGAGGTCATATTCGCCATTAGGCATTTTTTGGAAGTATTTGACGGTCAAGGGGTAATACGGGGCAAGAGCCTCAAAAATTGACTGCTTGGAGAGGTCTATGACAGGGGGTTCCCGGTAGCGATCGGGAAACTTGTTTCTTACAGCAAGATTCAGAGCTTCCAGGAACTTTTTTTCTCCCGCAGGCGCCTCTTCTAGACGAAAGACTTTTAAATAAGTGGTGCGTTGCAGTGACCAGACAAAGGTGGAAAGTTCTGTCGATCGCCAATTTTGGTTTCCTGAATTGGTGTCAGCCAAGGCGGGTTTTGGATTGGCTTTTTGAGTTTCAGACTTCTGAACGTCGGCTGTTGTGCCTGGTGAAAGCAGGCGAAAGCCGTCAGCAGTAATAATTTTTTCTCCGATTCCGGGATCGAATTCGTGCTGCAACCAAGTGCAGACTGCTGCTGTATCTGGTGTCGGAACTTCTAGATAAAGAATTTCTTGCATGATTAGGGTCTCAATTCTGAATAAATTAATAAAGATGGGGGAGTTGACAAGGGAGCAAAGTAGGCTATACTCCCGAATACTTATTTAGTTTTAAATAAGTTTACAGTGTTCTCAGATTTTTAGCTGATTAGCCGGAAGCCCCACAGCGGCTGAATATCTACTCCCTTCGGTATGCACTCCTATGAATTATCCCATTCCTACGAATCCTCAAGAAATGATTGCTTTGCGACAGCAGCCGCTGAATGAAGAATTGGTGGCGTCGGCGATCGCGGGTGTGATTCAAATAGCTCGATCGCGATCTCAGTCTTTGGATGAATTGAAGGCTGAGGTACTCGCCGACGACAATCTGCTCGATTTTGCTCAGAGGCTATGGCTGAGCGACATTGTGGCTCAAGCTTGGAACAATTTGCCTGATTACTAGATTGGTGCTAAAAGATATACTTCATTAGAGGTGAACTTAAAATGGTACAAACAAGATTAAAATCCTTAACTTTAGAAGAGTTTCTCCAACTACCCGAAACCAAACCTGCCAGCGAATACATTGATAATCAAATTATTCAGAAGCCAATGCCACAAGGGAAACACAGTGCGACTCAATGTGAACTAATTATTTTCATTAACGCTATATTAAAACCCAAAAAAGTTGCACGAGCATTTCCAGAACTCCGGTGTACCTTTGGCGGAAGGTCAACAGTGCCTGATGTTTCAGTATTTGTCTGGAACAGAATTCCAGCAGATGATAACGGCGAAATTGCTAATGTCTTTCCCATATCTCCTGATTGGACAATTGAGATTTTGTCGCCAGACCAAAGTCAAACTAAAGTTACTAAAAATATTCTCCACTGCTTAAATCATCAAACTCAAATGGGCTGGCTGATCGATCCCGACGAACAATGCGTTTTTGTTTATGTTCCCCAGCAACAGACAGCAGTATTTGATGAACCCGAAATGCTGCTACCTGTGCCGTCCTTCGCTAGCGAACTGCGGTTGAGTGTGGGAGAATTATTTGGCTGGCTGCTGAAATAATCTTCGGAAGAGTGTCCTATTTTTAATCTTTTTTACTTTTCCCTACTAACAACAGTTAACAGTTAATGGACTAACGCAACTCTACTTCTCGCTTGACTTCTGTCAAAACTCGATCGCCCCGCGTCAACCGGTATTCGGCCCGCCAAACTCCGGGAGTCAGAGGAGAATTTGTACTGTTTCTTTTGCCGACATAGCCCAACCAAGTGCGGTTGGGGGCTTTAATTTCATTGGTCCGATCGGCGATGGTTGTGCCGTTGGGTGCAAATAATTTGTATTGTTCGCGATCGCCCTTGAGCACTCCGTAACTTTGCACCCAAAACAACAAAGCTGGACTGTTTACAGGGAGTTGAGTTTCGGAAAATTGTCCTTCCCAGACAGCGTTGATATCGGGTGCCTTATTGGCAAAACCGGCCCGAATTAAACCTGTGGAAATATAGTCTAGAGGTTTGTCCCAAATAGGATTGCGGGCGATGTTGCAGCCTACCTTCGCGTCGGGGCCGACAAAGGGATCTACGGCTTTGCCTTGATAGCGATAAGTTACGTGTACGTGGGGGAAAGATGCCATCCCAGAGTTTCCCACCATGCCCAAAACAGTGCCTTTTTCTACCTGCGTCCCCGGTTTGACGGCAACGCTGCCTTGGCGGAGGTGGCAGTATTGGGCTTCCCAACCACCGCCGTGGTCAATTACCATGCCGTTGCCGCATTCTGTCCCTGCGATGCTGGCTTTGTCTGTATCGTTCTGTAAACGCCGATCGACCACACCATCTCGCACTCGCAATACTTTGCCTGCAGCGGAAGCAATAACTGGAACTCCTTTTGCCATTGCTTTGGCGTCGGGAATGGCAAAATCTGTGCCGTCGTGGCCGTCGTAGGTTTGGCGCCCGCAGCCAAAATCGACGGCGGTGGGGCCGGGTTCTCGATCGAAATACAGCAATACAAAACAGTCTTTGCCTAGGGTACAGTCGATCGGCTGACCGAATTGCGGGTTGTTGGGCTTTTGGGCGACTGCGGCAGAAACGAGACGCTGGGCGATCGTGTTGGCTTCGGCGATCGGCGCACTTACTCCGCTGTTATTAGCACAACTAAACAGACTTGTCAAGCCCAATGTCAACAAAATTGCAGAAATGTATTTTGTGGAGAGTATAGTCATTCGCCGATTGGATGTAAAAGCTGAGGTCGGTAGTGAAAAATCAATTAATCATTCAGAATAGAGTTGCTCAAGAATCTAGACGATGGGTAAGGCGTTTTCGTTTCCTATCTTTGTTGTATTATTTTGAGTGGGAAATTTTAAAATTTTAATTAGTTCTAGAATGGGTTCTCAAATTCGATCGCTCATTTCGATAATTCGGCTTACCGGGCTTGCTGTTGCGGCTTTGGCGATGTGGGGATTTGCCACCATTGCCGAAGACGTGTTGGAAAAAGAAAGTTACGCTTTCGATACGTCTATTTTACTAGCTCTGAGGGAATTGCACACTCCGCTGCGCGATCGAATAATGCTGGGCTTTACCTTTTTGGGTGAGCCGAAGTTGCTGCTAGTGATTTGTCTGACGTTGGGTATTGTTTTGCTAGCGCGCAATCACCGATCTGAAGCTGCAACTATTGCGCTCGCCGCTGGGGGAGCGATCGGTTTAAATTTACTGTTAAAAAAACTTTTTGCCCGCGATCGACCTCAACTTTGGGAGCGTGTTGTTAATGTAACATTTTACAGTTTTCCTAGCGGTCATGCAATGATTTCAATGGTGATTTACGGTTTGCTAGGATATTTTTTGGGTGTACGATTTCCCAAGCAGCGCTGGTCGATTTACAGTTTGACAGTTGTCTTAATTGCTGCTATTGGTTTTAGCCGGCTTTACCTAGGAGTTCATTGGCCTACCGATGTTATTGCTGGTTATACTGCTGGTTTGGTGTGGCTAATTACCTGTATTATCACTTTGGAAATATGGAAGGAATTGCGTTCTTTGACTACAGCTTCTAAAGAAAAGTTTTTCTCACCAGATCCCTCTCAAGAAATAACTAATGACTGATGACTGATGACTGATGAATACAGCACTTTGCTTAACAATTACGTACAATAGTAGAGGTGGTAAAAAAGAGAAAAATGAAACCCTACTCCCTAGATATGCGTCAAAATATCGTTGACCAAAGGAGAAGCAGGTAACACCTCTATTCGGAAAGTAGCAGAAAGATTTCAAGGAGCGTAAAAGTACGGTACAAGCACTACTAAAGCGAAAAAAAGAGACAGGAAAATTACTCCATAGTCAGGCTTTCGGGTGGTAAACCGAGCCTACTGTTTGGTCACGAACAACAGATTGAAGAGATGGTAGCTCAGTATCCAGATTACACACGCTTCAGAATACTGTGAGTATTGGCACGAAAAAACAGGAGTAGGGTTGAGCGAGAGTGCCATGTGCCGATTCCCTGGGGGGGTGACAAAGATGCCTAAGAGATAGACCGAATCAGGGTTGCAGCCCGCATACCTTGTTGATAAAAGCGAC
>NZ_JAUBRP010000105.1:0-2081 GCF_036701935.1 Microcoleus sp. M2_D5
CATCTTAAATGGAGCTAGAGGATATCGATCGCACTTGTTCTTTGCGGGCGATCGATTATTCAGCAAACCCTAATTAATGTGAATTTTTTTAGACATTGATGGTGTACTTATTTCTGACAAAAAACATGAAACAGCGAGCTTGCAAACAGATACAATAAAATTTAATTCAACTTGCATTAATCACGTTAAAAATGTCCGTCGTCGCCATCCTAATCCGCGAGTAGTAATTTCATCATCCTGACGTGAAATATTCCCCTTCGAGGTAATACCGCCATTATTTTCACCAGATATCGCTATCCGTATTATCGGATTCACCCCTTTTCTAAACCCCAAAAATATTCACCAACACAAATATTTACGACACCAGGAAGTTCTTGAGTATCTTCGAGAAAACCAAGCACAAAACTCACCTTGGGTAGCCATTGACGATATTCCAGAACACTATCCGCCAGATGCGCCAGTTGTGGCTATTGATGATTACAATGGTTTTGACCAGAACTCAGCAAAGATACTTTCAGAATATCTAACTTGATTTCAAAGGTTAGGAAAAAAGTATCGGCATAGAGAGGGTAAATTTGACATGGAAATGAACGTTGGTGACTTTCTGCACCGACTCGATCTCAGGGGACAAGCACTTAAAGGCACCAACCTTGGCGGTGCGGAACTCCGGGGAGCCAACCTCCGAGGCACGGATCTCCGAGAAACCAACCTCAGCGGCGCTATGCTCAGGTATGCAGACCTGATTGAAGCCGACCTCAGCGGTGCTAATCTCAGCGGGGCGGATTTAGCTGAATCATTTCTTAATTTAGCTAACCTCACTAGAGCTGATTTGACTGGTGCTGTCCTCCGAGAAGCTAATCTCGTAGGAGCCGAATTCACGGGCGCCAACCTCAAACAAGCAAGTTTGATCAAGGCTAATTTAGTAGGAGCAAATCTCCACGAAGCCAACTTAACCAGAGCCAACCTCAGTGGGGCGGATTTACGCGGTTCTCAGTTGAGCGGCGCCATTTTAGACAAGGCCGTATACAACAACCGGACTATCTTTCCCGAAGATATCGATCCGGGTGCAATGGGAGCATTTTTGCTAGCTCCCAATGCTTCGCTCCCTGGCTTAAATCTGGCTATGGTAGATTTGACCGAAGCCGATTTAAAAGGATCCGATTTGCGGCGGACAAACTTATACAAAGCTATTTTATTTGGCGCCAAACTCGATCGGGCAAACTTAGCAGGAGCCAACCTCAGCGCAGCGGACTTGAGGGAAGCCAGTTTAAGCGGCACGATTTTGGAGAAAGCTGTTTACAGCAACAAGACTTTGTTTTCAGAAGGCATTGACCCCGCTCTGGGCGGAGCTTATTTAATTGCTCCCAATGTATCGCTGCAAGGGGTAAATTTAACCGGAGCCGACTTAAACGGGTCAGATTTAAGCGGAGCTAATTTGAGCGCTTCTAACTTAAGTTCGGTCAATCTCAAAAATGTAGACCTCAGCAGAGCTAGCTTAAAAAAAGCTTACCTCAAAGGTGCAAACTTGGAGGGAACTGATTTAAGAGGAGCCGATTTAAGCGGCGCAATTTTACACCAAGTAAACTTGAGTTCTGCTGACCTTCGGGGTGTAGACTTAACAAGGGCTGACCTCAGCGGCGCTAATTTAAGGGATGCCGATTTGAGGGAGACAGATTTCACGGGAGCTACTTTGCTGTTCGCTAACTTGAGCGGGGCCGACTTGAGAGGTGTAGACTTGACAAAAGCTGACCTCAGCGGCGCGAAGTTAAACGAAGCTGACCTTAGAAAAGCAGATTTGATGAGAGTAAATTTGGAGGGAGCAGATTTAACTGAGGCCGACTTGAGCGATGCTCATTTATTCCGAGTTAATCTCAGAGGTGCTAACCTGAAAGGTGCTAACCTGAAAGGCGCAAGTTTAAAAGGAGTATTTTTGACCGACGCTTATTTGAGCGAAACGGATGTGACAGATATAGATCTGAGTCCGAGTTTTTTTGAATTGCCGCTAGAATCGGAATGGTAATTAGTTGACTGTTAACAATCAAAAATCTACAATCAAAACTCGCCCAGCGAAAATGGCTCGA
>NZ_JAUBRP010000105.1:2181-16861 GCF_036701935.1 Microcoleus sp. M2_D5
TTATTAACAATCGAAAATCTCAAATCTATCTGAACAATCGAAAATCTAAAATCTAAAATCTAAAATGGATCGACCGTAATCTACAAGCAAAACTCGCCCAGCGAAAATGGCTCGATTATTAACAATCGAAAATCTCAAATCTATCTGAACAATCGAAAATCTAAAATCTAAAATCTAAAATGGATCGACCGTTAGGCTCTGTTATTCAAGGTTCCCTGAGCAAGGGATTAGAAGTGCGACTGCACGCCGATGTTTCGGTGGAAGATATGAGGGTGGGGAAATTTCTAGTAGTGCGGGGGGTGCGATCGCACTTTTTCTGCATGCTCACCGACGTGTCTCTCGGAACTTCTAGCGCCCGCATTTTATCGAATCCTCCCAATCCAGACGACGATTTTCTACTCGCAGTGCTAGCCGGTAGCAGCACCTACGGTACGATCGAACTGTCGCCGATGTTGATGTTGACTGCTGAGAGAGAAAAACAGCAGGCAATTTTCGACCCGACGAAAAACGGCCCAGTTCGCGAGAATAAGTTGGCGTTAGGAAATTTGGGTTCTTTTGAGGCGCAAACCGGTGCGGATATTGAGTTGCTGCCGGTCAAAACTATTCCCAGCCACTTTTCCCAGGTGTTTGATGCCAAAGAAACTGATTTTCGGGCAGTTTTTGGCTGGGAAGATGACCCGTACCGCCGCAATTTTGCGATCGGCAAACCGATTGACATGGACGTTGCTGTGTGCTTGGATTTAGACAGGTTTGTGGAACGCAGCAACGGAGTTTTTGGCAAGTCGGGAACGGGAAAATCTTTTCTGACGCGCTTGCTTCTGTCGGGAATTATTCGCAAGCAAGCTGCTGTTAATTTAATTTTTGATATGCACTCGGAGTACGGGTGGGAAGCGGTTTCGGAAGGTAAACAGTTCAGCACTGTTAAAGGTTTGCGGCAGTTGTTTCCCGATAAAATTCAGATTTATACCCTCGATCCAGAATCGACAAAACGCCGGGGAGTCCGCGACGCTCAAGAATTATTTTTGAGTTTCGATGAAATAGAAGTGGAAGACATCGCGCTGGTACAACGCGAGTTAAATTTGTCGGAAGCTAGTATCGAAAATGCGATTATTTTGCGAAACGAATTGGGCAGCGGTTGGATAAATCAGTTGCTGGAAATGAGCAATGAAAATATTTCGATGTTTTGCGAAGAGAAGCGGGGAAATAAATCTTCGATTATGGCTTTGCAGCGAAAATTAGAGCGTTTAAACGATTTGAAATACATTCGGAAACGCTGTCCTAAAAATTATGTGAGTGAAGTTTTGCAGTGTTTGGATGGGGGGAAGAATGTAGTAATTGAGTTCGGTTCGCACTCGGATTTGCTGTCCTATATGTTAGCAGCAAACGTAATTACTCGCCGCATTCACGGATCTTACGTGCGGAAAGCGGAGAAGTTTTTGATGAGCAAAAATCCGTGCGATCGCCCGCAGCCGTTGGTGATTACCATTGAAGAAGCTCACCGCTTTCTCGATCCGGCGATCGTGCGATCGACTATTTTCGGTACGATCGCCAGAGAAATGCGAAAATACTTCGTAACCTTGCTGATTGTAGACCAGCGCCCTTCCGGTATCGACGCCGAAGTCATGTCGCAAGTCGGGACGCGGATTACAGCCTTGCTAAACGACGACAAAGACATCGATGCTATTTTCACCGGCGTTTCAGGAGGGCAGAGTTTGCGATCGGTTTTGGCAAAACTCGACTCCAAACAGCAAGCATTAGTTTTGGGGCACGCCGTACCCATGCCCGTCGTCGTGCAAACTCGCGCCTATGACGAGCAATTCTACAGAGAAATTGGGGATATTGACTGGCAAGAAATGCCCGATGAACAAGTATTTGCCGAGGCAGAATCTGCTAAAATGGATTTAGGATTTTAGATTGACAACTGCTAGATTCCTTACAGAACTTAGGCAAAGGTTACTGTAAATTAGTCTTTGCGAACAATTGGCGATCGCTGGCAATGACAGAAATATCTGATTTTTGCCTCAGTTATAAACTAGAAAGTGCGATCGAACGTCCCAAAAATTAGGCCTCAGCTTTCCGTCAGAAGCTTTTCCCCCTTCACCCCCTCACCCCTCATCCCTAACTGCCCAAAATTTGCATAAGCTTAAACATGATGGAGATGATAGAGCCTAGGGGCAGAATGAAAGTCAAGCAGGGCAACAGCCAGCCTTTATACACCTTGTCGTTACTCGTAGCAGAATTGGATTAGCATATTTAAATCAAAATGTCAATAAATATTTTAAACAGTTACTCCCATCTAATACGGTGATCGAGTTCGGTAATCTCGCATCCGACCATCTAGGCAGCGAGATAATTTCAAGCGATGATGGAATAGAGAGCAAAACAAAGCCCTCGAATTGCATGAGTCTGTTTGCATGAGTATTGTGAAGTTGAGTGGCAGTTAAAACTAACAGGGAATTCAAAACCTTAAGGAAAAATGTAGAATCTTGACCTTAAGACAGAGGTTTTTACCCTTTACGATCCTCAAAATTGGGAATAATATTGAGAAAACTAAACTCTTGCTTCACTTCGCCTTGAACTAGCCGTTAAAGCTAGCAAACTACCGAAAATCGACGGCGATTACTGGAAAATCAAGCACAAAAGTAATCCCAAACAAAAAGCTTCTACCGATCGTCACCGATAAACAAGAGGGGAAACATCCCCTTTGTCGCAGTCTTTATCCCACTTGCAAAAGTGGGACAGGGTATCACCAACTTTTTATCTGTTGTTACAAGGAGTGCAATACTCACCCATGTCCACCACAACCCCCAAAAACAAAACAGTGAAAGCCGATCGCATGGGCAGCCGGCCATACTCCTCAACGGATACGGTTCGTACCTATCTGCACGAGATCGGTCGCGTACCCCTGCTAACCCGAGAAGAAGAAATTGTTTTCGGGAAGCAGGTGCAGCAAATGATGAAATTAATCGAAGCAAAACAAGCACTTGCTAAAGAATGGCAGCGGGATCTGACAAATCAAGAGTGGGCTGCCGAAATGGAGTTGACCGAACCCGAACTTAGCCGCATCTTACACATAGGGCGGCGGGCCAAGCAAAAGATGATTGAAGCCAATTTGCGGCTAGTAGTGGCGATCGCCAAAAAATACCAGAAACGCAATATGGAATTCTTGGATTTAATCCAAGAAGGCACCCTCGGTTTAGAACGAGGAGTTGAAAAATTTGACCCGATGCGGGGATACAAATTTTCTACCTATGCCTACTGGTGGATTCGGCAAGCAATTACCCGCGCGATCGCCCAACACGCCCGCACAATTCGATTGCCAATTCACATCACCGAAAAACTCAACAAAATCAAAAAAGTGCAGCGGGAACTCACCCAGCAGTTGGGCCGGTCTCCCTCCCCTGGGGAAATTGCCGCCGCCTTGGAACTGCACCCTTCCCAAATTCGGGAATACCTGCTGATGGCAAGACATCCAGTTTCTTTGGACTTGCGGGTAGGAGACAACCAAGATACCGAACTGCAAGAACTCTTAGAAGACGAAACTGCATCTCCAGACAACTACATTACCTCGGAATTGCTGCGCCAAGACCTCGATACTTTGATATCAGAACTTACCCCCCAGCAGCGAGATGTGATAATTCTGCGCTTCGGTTTGGAAGACGGCACCGAAATGTCTCTGGCGAAAGTCGGAGAACGGTTAAATCTCAGCCGGGAACGGGTGCGGCAGCTAGAACATCAAGCCCTTGCCCACCTGCGCCGCCGCCAATCTCAAGTCCGAGAATACTTGGCTAGTTAGTCACTAAAAAAGTTGAGATTTTGAGAAATCTCAACTTTTTTTTTCGTGTTGGCCCTGCTGGGAAGGATAATTTTATACCAGTTAAAAAAGAATGGACTGTAGGCCGGTGCTCCAAACCCTTATGGAATAGGTCACGCCAAATTATTCAATTCTTTAATATAAAATCTCAAATCTAAAATGGTATCATTTGACAATTCCCGCATCCAGGATACCCGCCACGTGATTCATCCGTCCAGAAATAAAAAACCTGTATCCGAGAAACTTGCCGAACGTATTTATCTCGCGCAAGTCAATGGTTCAATTCTAAAATCTAAAATCTAAAATCTAAAATCGCGCAATCGATTGACGGGTCGATCGCCCGATCGGGGCGGAGGCAAAATTTGTCCAAACTAATCTTAGATTTAAGTTCAGGAACCGGGCGGGCGATCGTTCATTCAAGTTAATAGCCAACATTAAGCCAAGTACCCGGTTTCTCTACAATCTTGGTGAAACTGGTACAAGAGGCGCTTGGAACCAGTTATTTTAAATTTTGGGGTCTGGAGTGGTTTTGACTTATTTGATATTGACAGGAAGTTTAGAAGCGATCGCGATCGTGCTTGCTCTCTCGCCCGGTAACTTGAGCATCGCATTACCCGCAGGCCGATCGCACAACTCGGAGATCAAATCCGGCGTTTTAAGCTCGCAATCTCCCCCAAACCCTCCCCCAGATACAGCTAGCACAGGTTTAGCAGATGGCATTTACCTCTACGGTCAGTCGAGCAAGCCAGAGGAACTTAAACAAGAATATTTTGTATTTGAAATGCGACAGAGTAAGGTGGTCGGCGCTTTTTACCTACCTCGGTCTGCTTTTTACTGTTTTTACGGCACGGGCGATCGAACTCAGTTAAATTTAACAGTAGTGGACACTTACGACGGCAGTCGCTCTCCCTACTCGGTAAATCTGGAACAGTATTACCCAATTTCTACCATCAGCGAGAACGATCATCGCATCTTGGGTCTTTGCACGGAAGCTCACAAAGAGCAGGTGTGGGAAAAGTAGGAAACACGCGCTGCGCCACCAGTCAATCGATTTTAGATTTTAGATTTTAGATTTTAGATTTTAGAATTGAAGAAAGCAACCTCACTGATAAATCGGGCGCCCCCGAACCAAGTTGCTTTCGGTCAGGGTTCAGGAAACAGTAGTAAAATTGCTCTTGATTTGAGATTTGAGATTTGAGATTTGAGATTTGAAGAAAGCAACCCCACTGATACATCGGGGGCGCCCGGACCAAATTGCTTTCGGTCAGGCTTCAGGAAACAGTAGTAAAATTGCTCCTGAGTTGAGAATTTCTTCGGACGGACACCACACACATGGCAAGATGAAACTGCGTCGGAAAACACTATCGATAATTGGCATTACCATCGCTGGATTGACTGGCATTCTGTATGTCGCCTCCTCAAGCATCCTCTTGGGCAGCCTGATCAAAGCAGAGGAACAAGAAGCCACACAGGTTGTCAAGGGAGTTCTCAGCGTGTTCGGGCAAACCGCAGATGACTTCAACTCGCGCTTTGCCGACTGGTCTGCGTGGGACGACACCTACGATTTTATCCAAAACCGCAACTCAGAATTCATTGACTCCAATTTAATTCCAGAAGGGCTGGCTAATATAAGAGTTAATATAGCCGTATTTGTCAATACTTCTGGCAAAATAGTTTACGGTACAGGTTTAGACAGCCAAAAGCTGAAACTAACGCCTGTTCCAGAAGCATTAAAACGGCGCATTTCTCTGAGCGACCCGCTGTTGCAACACCCGAACGCCAAAAGCAGCATCGCTGGTATCTTGCTCCTACCGTCAGGGCCAATACTGATTACTTCTCGGCCTATTCTCACGACTAAAAGCACCGGCCCGATCCGAGGTACGCTGATCTTCGGGCGCAATTTGGATGCTGCAGGCATTGCGAAGGTTTCTAAAATTACTCGCTTGCCCCTAATCGTACACAGCGTGAATGAGGCTAGGTTGCCTGCCGACTTTCAGCAAGTGCGGGAGAAACTGTCGGAAAAAAAACCGATTTTGGTGCGTCCTTTAAGCGAAGATTCGATCGCAGGTTACGCTTTGATCCGGGATATTTACAACCAACCTGCGCTGCTATTGCGGGTGGATATCCCCAGAGAAATATATCGGCAAGGTCAAATTAGTTTGCTGTACCTGCTGGTGTCTGTAGCGTTAGCGGGAATTGGGTTGGTCGGCTGCACTCTGCTACTGTTAGAGCGTCTGGTGCTGTCTCGGTTGAGCGGTTTAGCGAAAGCGGTGAACCACATCAGCAGCAGCCAAGACCTCTCGGTGCGACTACCGGTGACGGGCAAAGATGAGTTGTCCGACCTTGCCCATACTATCAACGGAATGTTGAGTGCGATCGCGATCGCTGAAAGCGAACAACTTGAGGAAAAAGCCCGCTACAGAGCCGTAGTCGAGCAAGCTACAGATTGCATATTCCTGTGGGACGCTCAAACCAAACGCCTTTTGGAAGCCAATACAGCGTTTACAGACTTGCTCGATTACAGTCTTGATGCGATTTCGCAACTAACTATTTACGATATCATCGCTTACTCTAAAGACCTAATTGACAACAATATCGAGTTGCTGCTGACCGACAAACAATTCAGAATTGGCGAAGTTCTCTACCGGCGCCGAGACGGTTCCTGCGTGGATGTAGAAGTGAGCGGGAGCGTGATTTCCTACGGAGGCCGCGAGATTATTTGCACTGTTGTCCGCGACATTACCGAGCGCAAGCAAGCAGAAGCCGAACTGCGAGCCTCGGAAGAACGCTACAGACTTTTGTTTAAATATAACCCCCATCCGATGTGGGTTTACGATTTAGAAACTCTGGAATTTATAGCCGTCAATCAGGCTGCTGTCCAACACTACGGCTACACTCGCGACGAATTTCTCAACATGACCGTTGCGGACATTCGTCCATTCCAAGAACTGCCGATATTGCAAGAAAAGATATCCCAAGTAGATGCTGGTATTGAGTTTGCAGGTGTGTGGCAGCACCAGAAAAAAGACGGAACAATTATTGATGTAGAAATTACTTCTTATGCCATGCTATTTGATAGCAGAAATGCTGAATTAGTGCTGGCTCACGACGTGACCGACCGCTTGCAAGCCGAGGCAGAACTCTACAAGGCAAAGGAAGCAGCAGAAGCAGCTAATTTGGCTAAAAGTCAGTTTTTGGCTAACATGAGCCACGAACTGCGAACTCCTCTGAATGCGATTATCGGTTACAGCGAGATCCTGCAAGAAGAGGCTTTAGATTTGGGCGAAGAAACTTTTGTGTCTGATTTGGAGAGAATTCACAATTCAGGCCAGCTTTTACTTTCCTTAATTAATGATATTCTGGACTTGTCGAAGATTGAAGCCGGTCACGCGGAACTTGAATTAGAAAGTTTTGACGTGTCGGAGGCAGTTAAAGATGTAGCCAGAACAGTTGAACCGCTATTTTTGCGAAACACTAATCGCCTGAATGTTGAGTGTCCTAATAATATTGGCGAATTGTATTCCGATCGAATTAAGTTTACCCAAATTTTGTTTAATTTGCTCAGCAATGCAGCTAAGTTTACTCATCAAGGAACAGTTACACTCAGCGTTGAAAGAATTAAAAATGACGAAAATAGTTGGGATTCGGAACAGTTTATTTTTAAGTGTACTGATACGGGGATTGGGATAACTCCCCAACAGCTAGAAAAGTTATTTCAACCTTTTACGCAAGCGGATGCTTCGACTACCCGCAAGTACGGAGGAACGGGTTTGGGTTTGGCAATAGCGCAGAAATACTCTCAGATGCTGGAGGGAGAAATTACTGTCAATAGCGAGTTTGGCAAGGGGTCAACTTTTACTCTGATGTTGCCAGCATAGATCGATTTTAGATTTTAGATTTTAGATTTTAGATTGGGTAAAAAGTCGTGACTATAAACAACATAAATACGGTTTGTAGTCAGGGCTTCAGTCCACTACCATTCAGCTTTTAGGTAATTAGGACTAAACTTTTGAAGACCAACAACATTAATACTCAATACCTGGTTGAGCTTTAATGCCTTGTTCTCGGAATGGATGCTTAACTAAAGTCATTTCTGTCACCAAGTCTGCCCGTTCGATTAGCGCTGGCGGGGCGCCTCTGCCGGTTAAAATAATGTGGGTTTCTTCGGGTTTTTGGTCTAACCCGGAAAGCACTTGCTCGACTTGCAAATAACCTAGTTTTAATGCTATATTAACTTCATCTAGAAGAATTAATTTAAATTCGGGATTGCAGATAAAAGTTAGGGATTTTTCCCAGGCTTTTTGAGCTGTTTCGATATCTCGATCGCGGTCTTGCGTGTCCCAGGTAAAGCCTTCTCCCATTGCGTGAAATTCTAGCTGTTTTTCCCAGAGTTGAAAAACCGCTTTTTCTGCGGGTTCCCAAGCTCCTTTGATAAATTGTACTATGGCGACGCGGTATCCGTGACCGAGCGATCGCACAACCATTCCCAAAGCTGCCGTGGTTTTGCCTTTCCCGTTACCCGTATTGACAATTATTAAACCTTTGTCTTTGGAAGCCCCGGCAATTCGCTGCGCCTGTACTTCTTGTCGGCGCTGCATTTTTTGTTTGTGCTGTTCGGCTGTTAGGGAAGTTGTTTCTTTAGTTTCCATTAGATTTTTTTAACGCAGATTAGGGACTCAGAAACCGGGTTTTTTAATACATACTTCGATGCCACCCGCAGATTCGGGAAAAAACCCGGTTTCTCGGCTTCGGATTTAGCTATTATGTCCACAGCGATCGCAAGTTTAGCACGAAACCGGGCAAAACATCTTCTCCTGAAAGTTCCGTCGGACATTCCAAAACTTCTTTTTCTTGTCCTTGGCGATAGATTTCAACTCGGCGCGTTTTGCGGTTGATTAACCAGCCTAATTTTACTTGGTTATTCATGTATTCTTGCATTTTGTCTTGAGTGTCTTTTAGACTATCAGTCGGCGACATTAACTCTAAGACAAAATCCGGGGCAATCGGTGGAAATTTTTGTTTTTGTTCGGGAGTGAGTGCATCCCATCTTGATTTTTCAATCCAAGAGACATCGGGAGAACGGTTTGCACCGCTGGGCAGTTTGAAGCAAGTTGAAGAATCGAAACAAATTCCTAGTTGAGTTTGCCGGTTCCAAATCACAAAGTCAGCATTAATTTCTGAGTTGTAATTTCCAGTTTCTCCTCCTGTGGGTGGCATGACGATTATTTCTCCTTTGGCGTTGCGTTCAAATTTGACATCTGGGTTTTCGCGACACAGTTGATAAAATTGGTCGTCGGTTATTTTGGCGATCGAGTTGAAGTTGATGGTAACTGCTATCATGGTATTTGAGAGGCTGCATTTGGAGTATTTTAATTGCAGATGAAGGTCGAGCGATGCAGGTTGTGTAAATCCTCAACTAGGGAAAGATATTTTTGAAAGGGAAGATTATTGGCGATATTTATGCTAGCATTATATCACAAAATTATAAGGAGGTGTTGGTATTTTCATGAAATATTTGTTGTAGAAAAGATTTGCAGACATACCAATAATAAAATGCAATGTTAATTTCGCTAAATAATTTAGGTAATCCCTCTAGTAAGCTGGAAAAAAGCTTGTTTTTTAAATGCAGGGAATCCACGCCGATCGCCAAAAACAACAAACCCAAACCCGCTAACAATATTTGGTAGGGAGTTAACTGGAGTTCTCGCCGAAAAAACCATCCGTAGGAGGACAAAACAACGGCGTACAAAAGACTTACTCCTAGCTTAGGAATTCCCCCTGCTACCATATATATATGAATTCTGTAAATTTCATTTAGTAAAAATCCACCTGTTAACAAAGCCGAAAACAGAATAAATCGATTTTCTGAAGTGCGCGGTTGAATACTTTGAGCTAATTTATAGGTGAAAGTACAAACAATGACGGGTACGGAACATAAAATCTGGAAAGTCCGAGTTAACAAGGCGACATTGGGATGGGGATAAGAATAAGGCGGCAAGAATAAATCGCTGACTTTTAACCCGGAAAGTTGAGTAAAAACTATCAGTATCGCTACCACAAATAAGGATAAACAATTGAGTCTCACAACCAAACGAGAAATAGTCATAAGCAATTAACACCAAAAATTAGGTTTACTGCCCAAATACAAAAAAATTATATCACCAATATCTCTGGATATTTTGCTAAACTTAATCATGAGTGTTATCAAAACAAGGAGACAGTCATGCTGTCAGTGAAAGAAGCAGAATCGATCGTTCTAAATTTGGCACAACCCCTCGACAGTCAGCGGGATGTAGAAACTGTAGACTTGCTGGCAGCATCGGGGCGCATTTTGGCGGCACCCGTCACTGGTTCCCTCGATTTTCCTTATTGGGATAATTCGGCAATGGATGGGTACGCGGTGCGGTTTGCTGATGTGGAAAATTGCAGCGCCGAAACACCAGTCGCACTTGATATAGTTGAAGAGATTCCAGCGGGATATCAGCCTCAAAATACGGTGCAATCGGGGCAAGCGGCGCGAATTTTTACGGGTGGGGTGATGCCCGCAGGTGCTGATACGGTGGTAATGCAGGAAGAAACAAGGCGTGAGGGCGATCGTATTTTTATCTTAGTTTCTCCTGAAAAACCGCAAGCATTTGTCAGGCACAAAGGCGCTTTTTATCAAGCAGGAACAACTTTGTTAACTCCCGGTACAGTTATCAATGCCCCAGAAATGGCGGTGTTAGCAACTGCCCAGTGCATTCAAGTTCCCGTTTATCGGCGGCTGCGGGTGGCAATTTTTTCTACGGGTGACGAATTGGTATCGCCAGACGAAGCTTTGGCACCGGGGAAACTGGTAGACTCGAATCAGTATGCTTTGACAGTTTTGTTGGCACAAATGGGATTTGAACCGATTCGATTGGGCATTGTTCCTGATAATGAAGAGGCCTTAAACAAGGCGATATCCGGGGCTATTGCTAAGGCGGATGTGGTGCTTTCTACGGGCGGCGTCTCGGTAGGAGACTACGATTATGTCGAAAAAATTTTGGCGGAGTTGGGAGGAAAAGTTCACATTAGTTCTGTGGCGATTAAGCCTGGTAAACCTTTAACGGTTGCTGAGTTTAAACGAGGTGAAAAAAATTCGGATTGTCTCTATTTTGGTTTGCCGGGAAATCCGGTTTCGGCTTTAGTCTGCTGTTGGCGTTTTGTTGTGCCTGCTTTAAGAAAGATTTCTGGGCTTGGCGCGGATGCTTGGGGGCCGGAGTTTGTCAAAGCTAGGTGCAATGCTGAATTGCGATCGCCCGGTCGGCGCGAAACTTATGTTTGGGGTAAACTGCATTTAGTTGCGGGAGTGTGGGAATTTGAACCTGCTAGCGGCAGCCAAAATTCAGCGAATTTAATTAACCTCGCCAATACGAGTGGTTTAGCAGTTTTACCACCAGGGGACACCTGGATTGTACCGGGCGAATTCGTGGAAGTTTTAAAAG
Source organism: Microcoleus sp. M2_D5 (assembly GCF_036701935.1). Classification (NCBI taxonomy): domain Bacteria; kingdom Bacillati; phylum Cyanobacteriota; class Cyanophyceae; order Oscillatoriales; family Microcoleaceae; genus Microcoleus; species Microcoleus sp. M2_D5. The sequence continues at coordinate 13,462 of NZ_JAUBRP010000105.1, forward strand.
TTAGTCATTAGTTAGTTGTTATTGGTTATGTGTTATTGGTTCGGTATAAGTTCATGTAAAATATTAACAACTAAGTAATCTTCCTTCTTCCGACTTCCATCGGACTGACATCCGTTACATCCGTTACACAATCCGTTACACAATCCGTTGCCGAACTTCCATCCGTTACATTCGTTATATCCGTTACACAATCCGTTACACAATCCGTTGCCGAACTTCCTTGTTCCTTCTATCCTTTACATCCGTTACATCCCGTAAATTGCTCGTTGCCGAACCTCCTTCGTATTATGAAAATTTTAATTGTTGAAGATGACCCGATGATGCAACTGGGATTAGAGCAAGTTTTAGCCGATTCCCCAGAAATAGAAATAGTAGGACAAGCAGAAGACGGCTATTTAGGCGTAGCAGCCGCACTGAAACTCAAACCTGATATTATTGTAATGGATATCGGTTTGCCGCGGCTCGACGGCATAGCAGCGACGCAGCAAATTAAAGCACAACTGCCAGAAGTTCGAGTAGTAATGTTAACTTCTCACACGGCAGAAACTGAAATTATTGCTGCCCTTTCTAGCGGGGCTGATGCTTATTGCATTAAAGGTGCTTCTGTAGACAGGCTGTTAGCAGCGATTGCAGCCGCAGCAGAGGGGGCTACCTATCTTGACCCTCAAATTGCCCGGACTGTCATCGAACACCTCAAACCCCCGATACCTGCCTCTACAACTACTTTTGGTCAATTGTCGCAGCGGGAATTGGAGGTGTTAAAATTAATGGTGGAAGGTAACAGCAATCCAGAGATAGCAGCGGCGCTTTATTTGAGTCCAAATACTATTAAAACTCACGTTCGCGGTATTATGAATAAGTTGGCAGTGGATGACCGCGTGCAAGCAGCAGTGGTAGCGCTGAGAACTGGATTGGTGTAAAGAAGTCATTAGTCATCAGTGATTAGTCATTAGTCATTAGTTATTTGTTGTTTGCTACCAATGCTTTTCTGGGAAGATGCTTTTGGGCCCAATGTTATACCATTTTTCTAAAATCGTGCAACACTCGAAAACCCCCCCTTGCCAAGGGGGGGAACAAGAATACTGTTGCATTCTTTTTGAAAATTGGTATTCCCAATTCCCAATTCCCAATTCCCAATTCCCAATTCCCAATTCCCAATTCCCAATTCCCCAAAAGTTTATGTCTGAATGGATAGAAATCGGTAAAATTGTAGCAGCTCAAGGTTTGGACGGGGAAGTGCGAGTCTATCCCGATTCTGATTTCCCGGAAAGGTTTATCGAACCGGGGAAGCGGTGGATTTTGCGCCCTAACAAAAGTGAACCGGAACCGATCGAGTTTTTGGGCGGTCGCTACATTCCGGGCAAAGGGCTGTATGCTGTAGAGGTAGAGGGTGTGGAAGACCGCGATAGTGCTGAGGCGCTGCGGGGCTGCAAGTTGTTTGTTGAAAAGACCGATCGACCTTACCTCGAACCTGATGAGTTTTACGTCCAAGATTTGATCGGTATGGAAGTTTTTAACCAGTTAACCGGGGAAATCTTAGGCAAGGTAAGTGATATTATTCCCGCAGGTAACGACCTTTTAGAAGTAGAAACGAATCTAACGGCGCCGGAAACTGTGGCCGCAGAATTAGAAAAGCCAAAACCGCCTGAAACTCCCCAAGCCAACGCTGACCCCAGAAATACCCGCAAACCACGGAAAATTCGCGTTAAAGAGCCTAAATCCACAAAAATCTTGATTCCTTTTGTGGAAGAGATTGTGCCAGTTGTTGACTTAGAACAAGGCAGAATTGAAATTGTGCCTCCTCCTGGTTTATTGGAATAATATCATGTCCGGTCGCTCGATCGGATATGATATTAGTTATTTAAAATTCCCACTTCTCAATTCCCGATATTAATCCTTTCCTCTATTGGTGGCTCGCACTATCAAGTAACTGATGGAAAGCGCGAAAATTGCAGTCGCCAAACCAATCAAGTCGGCTGCGGTTTTCTTTTCCAGGTCAAGAATGATAATTTTTCTAGATACTGCTATTAAAGAAGTGACAATAACTAGCTCAACTTGAATTACGTGCTTTTTCAGATAAGCTGTAATATTTTCCAAGATTTCCAATGCAATTAAAACATTTAAAAATAACCCAAATATCACAAACAACGTGTCTTTTAACAAATTATCACTGTGGTTTGCCAATTCTTTTGCTAAAAAAATCAGCAAATCGCAAACGCTGAGGAGAATTACCCAAATCATCGCCAGTGATAAAATTTTCGATATTACTACTTCTACATTTTCTGTAAAATGCAGAAAATTTTCATCACTGCTTGACTTGGAAATTTGCCTAAATATTTTTTTCAGCATAAAAGTGATTTAGTCTTGATTCTTAATGATTCTGTCATTGTTCGGTACACTTGGCAAGCGCAAAACTCTGTGATTGCCTGGTTTTACGGCGGCAATCGGTTGCTGGGGAACCTTGCTCTCTGGGCCTGTTGTATTTTATAGTTTTTCGTGTCAGCGAGGAATCGATCGCACGCGATGAACTCCTGCTTAATAATTTTTGCCATAAAAAAACCTCAAACTATTGTCTAGCAATATTTTGAGGCTTTTAAGGCGCGGTGCGAGAACTGAACTAACTATCTATTCTCAACAGAGAATGATGGTTGGCTCCCAGCTTGCTCCGACGCAATATAGAAGATAGCTAAAAATTTAGCTCCGGTGGTTTAGTAGCGACGAGAATTGCCACCGCGATCGTTGTTACCCCAGTTACCGCTGTTACCACGTTCTTCGCGGGGTTTTGCCTTATTGACCTTGAGGTCGCGACCCATCCACTCAGCACCGTCAAGAGCCTCAATGGCTGCGGCTTCTTCGGCTTCTGTAGACATTTCTACAAAAGCGAAACCCCGCATCCGACCTGTTTCCCGGTCAGCAGGCAACTGAACGCGCTTTACTGTACCGTACTCTCCAAAAGTTTGGTTGAGGTGCTCCTGCGTTACTTCGTAGGATAAATTGCCGACATAGATTGACATTGAACATTCTCCAGAATCAGAGGGTGTAGAGATTTAAATCCGGAGGAACGCCGATCGAACGAACTGTACTGCCGAAAATAAAGCCTTGTTAAACCATTATAGCACCTATGGGTGCAAACTGCAATTGTCAGACTCAATTAATTAAACAGAAGGCAGAAGGCATTCGCCAGAAGACATTCTCCCCCAGGAAAAACCCCGAATCAAGAAGGAACAACTCATAATACATAAATTTACATAAATTTAATTTTCCTTGTTTCCGAGCTCTGGCGGGGAAACGCAGTTTTTAGGCTACGTAATGGCATAACGATTTTAGGAATGAGAATTAAATAACTTCCACTCTTGAAAGTGGGATGGGCGTCCCGCCCGTCTTTTAAGGACGGGCGGGA
>NZ_JAUBRP010000106.1:0-16809 GCF_036701935.1 Microcoleus sp. M2_D5
GTCCCGCCCGTCCCCGATAGACGGGCGGGACGCCCATCCCACAAACTTGTGGAAGTTATTTAATACTCATTCCTTAAAGCCGGCCGCTGTTAATATTCTGCTGCCTGTACAGAAAAATTCACAAAAATATATATTAAAATGTAAAGAGAGCGAAGTTCGATCGCCCCTGGGTAAGAAACCCAGTGTCTGATTTGATCCCGCGCTTCCGAACCTTTTATTTCTGGCGAACACTTGGGTTGCTAATGGCAATCCGGCTGGAATAAAAGTCGCTCCCCATCTCAATGGGTGCAACTAAAGTTAAGATGAATTCAACAAACCTATTCCTCCCGATAGATGACTTTTTAGGGAATAGGATTAGCCAAAAGATTAGCTCGCTAGTCAGCGATGCTGCACAGAAACAAATATGCTTTTAACACATCCACTACAAGCGTTTGGAGCAATCTTCGGCCACAAACCTTCCACAAATAGATCGTCCATCGACCACCAAACCAGTAAAAATTATTGGGAGGGGAATATTGAGCCCGCTGTAAACGAACAAATTGAGTGGTACATCCAAGTGGAAATGCTAATGAGTAACGCTAAATCTTCCTGCACCAATGAAGAGATTACTGCTTGGCTGCGGGGATTGCTGACAATTGCTTGGGCAGACGGCAACTTTGACGAAGACGAGCAAAAAATGATTGCAAATCTAACTCAGGATGAACTACACCCGGTATCTTGTGAGGAGGGTTTTGAACCTATTGCCCCAGAGGAATTAGCCGCTGTGTTAGGGAAAGACACCGCCAAAGGCGAGGATTTTTTGAGGACAGCAGTCATGGTAGCTTTGGCAGACGGTACCTACTCGCTCAGCGAAGACGAGGTAATCTCTAAGTTTTGCACAGCTTTGGGGCACAATGTAGAGGCGATCGAAGCTCTGCGACACACCATCGAAGACAGCAAGTGCGATGAGCCCCACGGGCCCGGCAGCCAAATAGTCTTTGATGCCAATGTCGCCCCCGTCGCCGGAACACAGCTTTCATCTCGGCTACCTCAACCTCACCACAAAGATGTCCTGCAACCCGTCAAAGACTGGCTTGACGGCTGGGAAATTCACGACCCCAAAGTGGCACACTTTGTCTGTAAAATTATTCCGCCCCAGTGTCCGTTTGAGCGAGATGTCGTGTTATTTGGTCGCAAAATCGTCCACATTCCGGCGATGTGCCAGATTAACCCGCTTTACGAACAGTTAGTAGGGATGCGCTTTCGAGCTCTCTGCTATTTGGCAGATGAATGTAAGGAAGATGTATCGTCCTATTGTGAGTAGTTATTAGTCAGTAGTCAGTAGTCATTAGTCAGCAGTCATCCTTGTGAAATCTTGGATTAATGACTGTAACTATTAACAAGTGACTACTAATTAGCCCTCTTGAGTCACTTTCGGTAGAGATTATTATCCTACTCCTATTCTAATTAAAGTAGGGTGCGTCGCCGCCAGAATTCTGATTGTTGACGACTATCAATGAGCGACGCACCATACCGCTATACTCTCGCCCGAAGTGACAAAAGAGAGTTAGTCCTGAAGGCAAAAACCTGGTTTTTCTACCAAAAAACATCATTACACCCATCCGCCCCACTAGAAAAACCCGGTTAATTCATTTTGTGTGCGCCAGTGCTGTTAATATCAAATCTACTTTGATAATACTCATTCAACAACAGTCTTGGTACAATCTTCAAATTCTTATACAGATTATTAAAAGATTGAAGAGCCGGACACGGCAGTGTCATTTACTACAGGTGCTCGCGTACAATCTCTGGCTCTGAACTACTTTTTAAAATTGGTAAAATTATAATTTTCCGGCAACTGTAAATCGCGACTAAACTTGGCTGTCGTCCGCCGAGGCGGACTAAAGGAAAAGGGAAATATGGTACTTGCATCTGGTATAATAACTAATGACTAATGACTAATCACAACTAACAATTGACAATTGACCAATGACAAGTGATATCATGTCCGGTCGATTACCCCTAATAAGGTAGGGGCGGGTTCAAGAAAAATATTTGCCAATAATTGACAATCTCAAAAACCCGCCCTCTTAATCGCTCGATTGGACATGATATGACAACTGACAACTGACAACTGACAACTGACTAAATTATGCAATTTATCGATCGAGCAGATATTCAAGTCGCAGCAGGCAAAGGCGGCGACGGTATGGTAGCTTTTCGCAGAGAAAAGTATGTACCGGCGGGCGGGCCCTCTGGCGGGACAGGCGGCAAAGGCGGTTCCGTGTATATGGTGGCGGTGGAAAGCCTGCAAACGCTGCTAGATTTTCAGTATAACCGGATTTTTAAAGCCGAAGACGGGAAGCGGGGTGCGCCGAAAAATATGACCGGTGCCGGTGGGGACGATCGCACGATCGAAGTTCCCTGCGGTACAGTAGTTTACGACGCGGAAACTCAGGCAATCTTAGCAGATTTAGTGACGCCCGGACAGACTTTTTGCGTTGCCCAAGGCGGCAAAGGCGGTTTGGGGAACAAGTGTTTTCTGACAAATTCTAACCGCGCTCCAGATTATGCGATGCCGGGAAAAGAAGGAGAACACAAATTTTTGCGTTTGGAATTGAAGCTATTAGCTGAAGTGGGAATTCTGGGGATGCCGAATGCTGGCAAATCCACCTTAATTTCTGCTTTGTCTGCGGCCCGCCCCAAAATAGCAGATTATCCGTTTACAACTTTAGTCCCGAATTTGGGCGTAGTCAGAAAACCGACTGGCGACGGTACTGTTTTTGCCGATATTCCGGGATTGATTGAAGGGGCGCACGAAGGTGCTGGTTTGGGTTACGAGTTTTTGCGGCACATTGAGCGGACTCGGTTGCTGCTGCATTTGATCGATATTACCGATGAAGATCCGATCGCCAATTACGTCACAATTCAGGAAGAATTGAAGGCTTACAGGCGTGGTTTAGCCGATAAACCGCAGATTTTGGCTTTTAATAAAGTAGATGCGATCGATCTCGAAAGCGAAGAAATCGGTAATTTAATCAGCCGACTTAAAGAAATTAGTGGCGCTCCTGTTTTGTTGATTTCCGCCGTTAGTAGACTTGGATTGGATGAATTGATGCAGCAAGTTTGGCAAAAACTCGACGAGATGAACGAAAAAGAGGCGGCTGAACAGTTAGCAGTCGCGAGTGTTTAATCGCTGTCCGGTTCCTGGAATTTCCGTGAATCGGTAGGTGTTTTTTTGAGGGGTCAATCGATTTTAGATTTTAGATTTTAGATTTTAGATTGAAGCATTGACCCCACGGATAAATTCGGGGGCTTGAGGATTTTCGATGAAACCGGGTTTTTTACGGTTTCTGGGGCTGTAACAAAGTATTTCGTGAAAAACCCGGTTTCTGAACACCGGTGAGTAAGTCGGAAGTATTGTTAAAGTGGGTTTGAGTCGCGGATTCGCCCATTATAATCAACTCTGATTCGGCCATCTTGGGAAACCGTAACAACCGTTTCTACCGTATAGACAGACGAACCAGGCTTGGAACCCTTAAAAGTAAAAGTCCAAGTTCCATCGCCATTGTCTACAAACGGCGATTCCCTAGAAATACCGTGCATAGAAGCTTCAGCTCGATAGTTGCCTAAACCACCATTAGCCCTTTCTGCTGCTTGACGGGCTAAGTTTTTCGCCCGATTGAGTTCGATATTATTGTTAATCGCTCTCACGCCGTCCGTCTCAGATTCAGGAGCAGGATTAGCATTACTCAAGGTAGGGAAGACTCCAACAGCTAAAGTTGAAAGCGCTACTAGACAAGCAAGTCGAATGTTTAGTTTCATAATACCAACTGGTTGATAGTTTGATAAAGTCTACAACACTAGCCGGAAAAAACCCGGTTGAATTCTCAATTTTTAATTTTAACTTTTGAATCTGCTGGCGTTTCCCCACCGTACAAATAGCGGTAACTCATCCGAGAAATCTCCCGAATCAATGTTTGAGCTGGCTTCTCTGTTTCCGGCGAATGCTTCACCATCACCGCCACCAAATAACGCTTACCGTTCGGCAAATCCACCATCCCCGCATCTGCAAGAATTGTATCAATGTTCCCGGTTTTGTGAGCAATAATTGAACCTTCGCCTAAACCTTTCGGCAGCAAAGAATCATTTCTAGTTTGGCGCATGATTTGCAAAATACGATCGCGCGATTTCACCGATACCAAATTACCCCGATCGATCTGGGCGATGATATTAATCAAATCCTTCGGACTGGTAGTATTAGTTCCCTCCAAATCTGGCAAATTATTACGCAGAACCGTGGTACTCAAACCCCAATTTGCAAAATGCTGATTCAAAACCTCAGCACCTCCCAACAACTCAATCATCATATTTGTCGCCGTATTGTCGCTGACAACAATCATCTTTTGGGCAACTTCCAAAGCCGAATACTTCTTGCCCGGAGACTCGTCTTGCATATCTCCCGAACCGCCGACAATGTGTTCGGACTTCAGCGTCAGCACCTGATCTAACTGCACTTTGCCCTCATCTACTGCTTGGAAAAAAGCTACTAAAATTGGCACTTTAATTGTGCTAGCTGAAGCAAAAGCAGTATCGCCATTAAAATTTAGGTAGCTTCCAGTATCTAAATCGACTAGAAATATTCCGGCTGTCAAACTAGGATTTTCTGTTGCTAAAACCTGAACTTGGGTTTTCAAAGCTCCTAATTCTTGATTCAGTTGCAGCACTTCTGGGGTTGCGGAGGCGGCAGATGCGCTATCGGCTGGGTTGTTCTGCCCTGCGGTAGTTTGTTCTTCTGTCGCTACAGTCGATGCTCGACTGACGGCATTTACCACCGACAGCAGCGTACCGCAAATCACCGCTATCCCAACTCCCAAAATCAGCAAGCGAGTAGCATACACCAACGGCGGCACGCTCCGAGGTGCAGAGCGTTTACCGGGTCTCTGGCTCGCTTGTGGGCGCGGTTTAGGCACGGGGGGTTTTTTGGTATCTGCGGGGATTACCGTGTCTGGAATGCGAACTGGGGGCGAACTGGGAAGACTTCCACGGGTTGCAGGGGGAGTGGCTGTTGGGGGCTGGCTGTTGGGATTGCTGGCGATCGAACTCACATTTTCCCGCTCAGGAGTCGGATCGGGAAACTGGAACATATCGACAGCAGCGAGGCCTTTTTTCCTTGGTTGGCGAGTCTTCGACTGCGGAGTTTTGCTGACTCTGGGTTTTCTGGGGTTAATTGCCGATCGAGGATCGGATAAAAAGTCTTGTGTGGTAAATTCTTCTGAAGATGTGGGAGAATTGGCTCCACTTCTGCTCCCGCGGCTTTGTTGCGGTGGCAAAGTTGCAGGTTCGGGCGATCGAATTTCTGGGTTGCCGTTTTGCGGTTGGGGAGGACGGCGGCGGCCCGATTTGCCAGACTGACTTGCTTTGCCTGACTTAGGCTGCTTTGAGCCGGAGTTGGGAGAGGATATCGAGGATATCACCGATAATATCGATCCTTTGGGAAACCGCTCTGCCACGTCTTACTCCTTCATCACTAATGTAAAGTTCAAGTTTAAGATTTTTCAGCTTGTCAGCCAATCAATTTTAGATTTTAGATTTTAGATTTTAGATTTACCCCAGACGCTGCATGGTATCAGCAACCGGGTTTATTGCTCGCAAATTATCGCAAAGCTTAGGTTTTTAGTCAAGGAACCCTGTTATGAAGGTGACAACTGGGTGCAGGAAAGTTCTCCTAGCTGTCCGTTGGATTTTCCGGTAACGCCCTATCCAGAGTATCAGAATTTGCCTCTCGTGGGTAAGTTTTGATTGCCCATTCTGTTTGGCGGAGGACGCCCCGCAGCATGGCGACTTCATCCACTGTCGGATAGGCTCTGTTGTACAAACGCCGAAATTTTTCCATCCGGCTTGCTGCTGTGTGCTGCTGCAAATATCCTATTTTGAGTAACAGCGTTTCTAGTTGCTGGTAATATCCCTCTAAATTTTCCAAGGGAGCACTGGCGTGGGGAATTGAGGGATTTTCTGTCTGGCGGGTGGCAAGTTGTTCTTGGTAACAAGTTGATAAATTATCTGTGGCATCGGGTATTGAAGAGGCAGAGCCTCTGGATATGCTTTCCCAGGCTGAGCCGGGGAACGAGGCATCTTCTTCCCTCTTCCCTCTTCCTTCTTCCTTCTTCCTTCTTCCGACTTCCCTCGGACTGACATCCGTTACATCCGTTACATCCGTTACAGAATCCGTTGCCGAACTTCCTTGTTCCTTCTTCCCTCTTCCTTGTTCCCGGTATAGTTCGTAACAGCAGATAGCGACGGCTTGGGCCAGATTTAGGGAAGTGTAGGCATCGCTGCTGGGAATGCGGATCAGGCGTTGAGTGCGGTTTAACTCGGCATTGGTCAAGCCGCAGTCTTCTCGCCCGAAAATGAGGGCGCTGGGGGCTTCTAGGAGCCAAGGCAAGGCTTCTGCGGGTTCTTCTAGTTGTGTTGGCAACGATCGACTATCATCCCCTGTAGTTGCGATCGCTCTGACACACCCAACCAAAGCAGCAGGCAAACTCTCGACTACTTTGGCAGTTTCCAATATGTCGGCGGCGCGAACAGCCATCAGTCGGGCTTCTTCTCCTAAATGATCGCATTGGGGATTTACCAAAACTAATTGGTGCAAACCCATATTTTTCATCACGCGGGCCACAGAACCGACATTCAATGGGCCAGCAGGTTCGACTAAAACTATTCGGATGTTGGCGTCGGCCTTTGAGAGCATTTAATTTAGGGAGGTGTTTGGCAGAAATTAGGTTTTTCCTTAGCAACAGGCAAGATGCCTGTTCCACAATCAAATTTAACTCTTGCGGAACAGGCATCTTGCCTGTTCATAAAAATGGTACAAGATGTGAATTAGTTAATCTATTGTCAAAATTAGCATGGCTAAGCAGCGATCGAAATCTGATTTACCGACAAAAATGTGCCCGGTATGCGATCGACCTTTTACTTGGCGCAAAAAATGGGCCGACTGCTGGGATGAGGTCAAATACTGCTCCGAACGATGTCGTCGCCGCCGTTTGGCGGCTCGAGATTAAGAAGTTAGGGCAAGTTGCTCGAACAAAGCTAAGATTGCAAAGGAAAAATTTTAGGTTATTAGGTTATAAATTATGGCATCGCAACAAGTGCAACCAAAGCTAGTTATTCACGGCGGTGCCGGCAGTTCTCTACACAGTAAAGGCGGAATAGAGGCGGTGCGGAAATCGCTTTACGATGTTTTGGAGGAAGTTTATCGGCTGCTGAAAGACGGTGCAAGTGCCGTAGATGCAGTGGTGCGGGGGTGCCAATTGTTGGAAGATGACCCGCGATTCAATGCCGGTACTGGTTCTGTGGTGCAGTCGGACGGTCAAATTCGGATGAGTGCTTCGCTGATGGACGGTTTGATGCAGCGTTTCAGCGGGGCGATAAATGTTTCTCGCGTTCAAAATCCGATCGAACTTGCTAAATTTTTGCAGACTTCGGACGATCGGGTTCTCTCTGATTTTGGTTCGGCAGAATTGCTGCGAGAACTTCACTTGCCGATTTACGATCCGATGACGGATTTGCGTTTGCACGAGTGGATGCAGGAACGCCAAGGCAATTTTAGCAAAGCAATGGCTGACGTGGTTGCCGAACCTGCCGGTGTGGGTACGATCGGAGTCGTAGCTTTGGATGTGCATGGACGCTTGGCTGCTGGGACTTCGACTGGTGGCAAGGGTTTTGAGCGGATTGGGCGGGTTAGCGACTCGGCGATGCCGGCGGGAAATTACGCGGCAGGGAGTGCGGCGGTAAGCTGTACGGGAATTGGCGAGCACATTATGGACGAGTGTTTGGCCGCGCGAATTGTGATTCGGGTAACGGATGGTTTGAGTTTGAAAGCTGCTTTTGAGCGTTCTTTTGCTGAAGCTGACGAACGTCAACGGGATTTTGGCGCAATTGGAATTGATGCTAGCGGGGCGATCGCTTTTGGCAAAACTAGCGAGGTGATTTTGGGTGCTTTTCACAACGGTATGCAAATGGGCGATACTTTGGAAATGAGCAAGGGAACGCTGGTTTTCATTGCTTAAAAATGGTTCTTAATCGGTGATTCCGATCCTTGACTTCTCGAAGAAGTCGGGGAGTTCGATCTGCGTTCGGAATGAGAATTAAATAACTTCCACAAGTTTGTGGGATGGGCTCTTATAGCCCGTCATGAGTGGACGGGCTATAAGAGCCCATCCCACAATAACAATTAAAATTGTAAGTTATTTAATTCGCGATCCTTAGTTTTACTTATTCCTTTCTCACTTCTAGCAATATGGCGACATTTTATGCAATGAGTTCTGAAAATGCGATCGTCCTATCCTTCATCCGAATCTGAAAAAAGAGATTCCAAGTCGCGGTATCCATTCACTACGCGAACTACATCAATTCCATCTTCTCTGGGGTAATAAAAAACGATGTAATCATCTACAATAAATCCTTGCAAGCTGGGAGCTAGCTGGCTATAATTTTTACCCATATTAGGAAAATCCGCCGTGACTTTAGATCGTTCTCGAATCCTATCAAAAAGCTTACTGGCCGAACTGTAATTATTGCCAGGAATCTACTCGCAAATGTCATCTAAATCTTGAATTGCATCATCTGAGAAAGAATAGCTGCTCATAATCCAGAGTCAGAAATTGAGCGAATTTTCTCCTGCAATCTGGCAAAAACTACTTCACCATCAGTCACTTTTCCTTGAGCAATTTGCTCAGTGCCGCTAGCAATTTTTTGTCTGAGTTCTGCCAGACGCTGCTGTTTCAGTGCACGATTTTTTTCTTCTAGCAGTTGCAATGCTTCGCTAATTAGTTCCTGAACGCTGTCATAGTTGCCACCTTGTAATTGCCAGAGCACGTAATTTTCCTGTTCTGGTGTTAGGGTAACATTCATTGTCTGAGCCCCTCTAAAAAACCTTAAATCAATTATACTCCAATAATTTAATCATCTGCCCTAACCTCTTTAATCTTAAATCCGCAGTTGCCAAAGTTTAACACTACCATTCTCTCCGCCGCTGACGAGAGTTTCGCCCAAAAGCCCGATCGCCACCGCAGACACAGGGCTAGAATGTCCATCTAAAGTGTGCAGCAATTCGCCGCGAAAATTCCAAAGTCTAACAGTACCGTCAAAACACCCCACTGCAAAGTATTTCCCGTCGGGGCTAATTGCGGCGGCGGAAGTGATGCGAATTGCTGTTTGCAGTGAGTTCAATAATTCCCCTGTTTGCAAATTCCACAGTTTGATATTTTGGCCACCATGATTGACAAGAATTTGGCTGTCGGAAGCAATCGCCACATAATTTTCGCTGCCAAATGTTCGTCTCACTTCGCCTCCCGGCAATTCCCACAAAGTGACTGTGGCGCGACAGAAACCGCTGGCTGCATTGAGGCCGCTGGCTACTAGCATTTTGCCGTTGGGACTCAGGGCGATCGCACTTATGTCATCTCCTTGATAGCCTTCCAAAACTTGCAGCAGTTGGCCGCTGTTGAGGTGCTGAAGCTTGACTGTGCCGCGGGTGGTGCCGATCGCCAAAATTTGCCAGTCGGGGCTGACGGCGACAGATTCGTGGCGGTGCACGTCTGCCAAACGCTTCAGCAGTTGGCCGTTTTGCAGGTTCCAGAGTTTGACTGCACCCGCGCGCGATCGTGTCAGCAGCGTTTTGCTGGCGGGACTGAAAGCCAGTAGCAATACGGCTGTTGAATGTCCGAAAATTGTCTGCTGCAGTTCCCCGCTGTGCAAACTCCAAATTTTCACTGTACTATCCTCTGATCCCGTTGCGAGGAATTGTCCGTCGGGACTGATAGCAGCAGACAAAATCCTGTCTGAATGGTGGAGAGTTGCTTTTAAGATGGCGCCGGTTGAGGTTTTTGGCTGCGTTTTATACCCGGCTATTTCCAGCCAGTCGATCGCATCTCTCCAATTTTTAAGAGCATTTCGGGGCCGATTTGTCAATAATTCTATGTATCTGTACAAAGTTTTTGACAAGTCAACTTCTACACCTTTGATTTGTTTGTTGAGAAAAACCGCAATTTCGGCTGGGCTGTAGCCGCACAGCAAGCCGCAGAGGTGCCGCTTTTCTACAGGTGTCAGCCCTCTTCTGGTGTGGGGGGCGAATTGTTGTTTGGCATTTGCCAAGTCGGTGTAAAGCTTTTGGATGTCCCAGCCTTTGCTGGCGCGTGCAAATGGTTCTTCGGGTCGATCGAGGGTTGAGAGTATCATTTGCGGCAGTCGCGATCGAGTTCCTAGTCAAATTCCTAACCTAAATCCTAACATTCGCTGTGCGCGATCGAACTGTTGTCACCGCTAATCTATTTTTAACACAGCAAACAGGGGAAAGAGTTTCAGGTTGAAAATCCGCTCTTTTACAGTTGGCAAAATAAGTATACATCTATTGGAGACATAGAAAATGCCGGGAATTGCGATCGCCTTATTTTTTATCCTAGGTTTAGTTTTAAGTCTTGTTGGCTATTTTTGGGGATTAGTTCAAGCTTTTGGAGAGGAAACTATTTGGGGAGTGCTTTACTTGCTTGTCCCATTGGCATCATTGGTTTTTTATATCAAAAATTGGAGCAATGAAAAAATTAGAAAAACTTTCTTAATTCAATGTGCTGGATTGTTGATGTTTGTATTGGCAGGCATTACTACTTCAGTATTTTATGGCAAAAATTTTGTAAAAATCTCTGGCTCTGGATCTAATGTAGAGCAGGGGTATAACGAGCAATCGCCCTCTTCTTTTCCTTCTGGTTTCAACACTTCTCCATCACCCAATCAAGAGTTATCTCCTGCTTTAGAGCCATCTCCTACTTCTGCTGCACCTGTAAATCATCCTAATTCTGCACGTGTTGCCGCTCAAAATTCTGACTTCAAACAATTGATGAAACTCGGCTATATTTACTACGATCGGGGAGACTATCAAACCGCTTTAATCAATTTTAACAAAGCTTTACATATACGTCCGGGCGAGGCTTCTGCTGTCAAGGCTGTTTACAACACCAAAAGTGCGATCGTCCAAAGCAGTGTTAAATAATAATCGGTGCAGTAAAATTTGCATACAGCGAATAGATAAGTGATTCACAATGTAGTTAAAAACATCACATTGCACAATGAAAATCATCAAGCAAACACCAAATAAATTAATAATTAAAACAGCGAGCTTTTGGGATGGTTTTCTCTTAATTTCCCCCTTTATCGTTATGGGATTATTGCAGATTATTTTAGCATCAAATTGGATAGGTGGAGGTATATTTATGTTGTTTTCGCTGTCTTTGTTGGACGGGGCGATAGATGAAACATATATTTTTGATAAAACTCTTAGCAAAATGACCATTAAACGACGGGGTGTATGGCTTCATGATGTTACCGAATGCTCAACTCGCGATATTTCTGCGGTGGAATTAGAGGAAATAGGAGATAGCGAGGGAAATCGTAGCTATTATGTTGATTTGTGGATGTTCGGGGGCGAGATCATCTGTTTAAGAAGCTATTCACTAACAGAACAATACAAAATGGCTGACTTGATTCGCAGCTATATCTCGATTAACGATAATCGCACGCTTAGCAATGTATTTGCCCTACAAATCAGTGAACCCTAGCTATAGCAATCCTAAATGATTCAGATAAATTGGTAGGGGTAGTGCTAAGAGTGGCTACCCCCTATCTATCGGGCAACCGGGCGTGGGATTGCCCCTAGAAGAATTATGCAAATGATGCGAGGATTGCTATATCGCGCAGGCAATCGCCCAAGTCCATCACCAGGGAGAAATGACGGAAAGCTATCTCAAAGCCACCCGCACCTATACTCGCTACAGTTATTGTGCGCGAGACATTTTAGTGCTAATATCTTAGCAAGATCAAAATGCTCAGGTCATAGGACAAACTTCAAATAACATATAAGTTAACAATAGGGCGCATCCCAGTAAAGATAGGGCCTGTAATATCCTTTGTTGAATCTCAGGGTAAAATAAATGAAAATAATCGAGCAAACAGCGACTGAATTAAAAATTCAGACTCGTGGCGTATTTGATTTTTGGCTACCTAGCTGTTTGTTAATGGTATTTGGACTGAAATTGGCGGCGTTTGATTACCATTTGGCAAGCCTCTATTGTCACAGAGTGCAAGGAACACAAGGGAATTGTCAGTTGGTGCGATCGAGCTTGCTGGGATCGAAGATTCAAGAAATTCAGCTTGCTTCTTTGCAGGGAGCAAAAGTTGTCAGAGCGGCATACACCAGCAAAGTTGTACTTCGGACTGATGCTGGCTATGTTCCTTTCACTGCTAACTCCCCTAATTGGGGAACCCAAGACGCTATTGCTTCGGACATCAATTCTTTTGTTAAAAATGCGGAGCGCAGATTTCTGGAATTAAAGCTACTCGACAGTTCGTTTCTAGGGATAGGAGCCATATTTGTGACAGCAGGGATAGCAGTAATAGCCTTCGGAAAAAAGGAAATTTATAGCTTTGATACCACTTTAAATGCCCTGACTGTTAAACAGCAGGGTTTGTTGGGAACTAAGCTAATTCAATACTCTCTATGCGAGATTTATGGCGTGGAAGTCGATCGAACAAAAGATCGGGAGCATGACATTTGGTACGAAGTTAGACTGTTAGTTTGTGGAGGCTCTCGCATCTCCCTACCCCGCACTATGAACCCATACCAGCAAGAAAAAATTGCCAAAGCGATTAACAACTATCTGCACCAGCAAAATAACCCAAAATAGCCGATCGCGATCGACCCGATTTCTCAAGGTTGCGGACTTACGCAGAAACCGGGTTTTTTAGCATAATCTCTCCTAGAGTGCGATCGCTTCCGTTATAAAAACCCGGTTTCTTTGGTATCCAGTGCGAAACTTGTAATGGGGTGGAAACTCATCATCTAAAAAGTGAACAATCGTTCACTTTTTTGGTTCTTTCAACTTCCAACCTGGTTTGACAACTTGCCGGGAACGCGCAACTACTAAACTGTCATTCGGCACATCTTCTGTCACCACAGAACCCGCCGCTACAGTAACATCTTCCCCCAAAGTTATCGGTGCAACCAACACGCTGTTAGAACCCGTTTTACTCCGATCGCCTATTTGAGTTTTGTGCTTGTTTTTTCCGTCATAATTCGCCGTAATTGTCCCCGCACCGATGTTGACTTTTTCTCCCAAAGTCGCGTCGCCTAAATAAGACAAGTGAGCGACATTAGTTCGATCGCCTATTTGAGTATTTTTCAATTCTACAAAATTGCCGACGCGACAGTTCGCCCCAATTTCTGCGTGTCCCCGCAAATGTGCGTAAGGGCCAATTCGCGAATTTTCAGCAACCATACTGTCAGAAACCACCGAATAAAGCACAGTCACATTTTCGGCAATTTGACTGTTTTCGATCAAACTGCCGGGGCCGATGCGACTCCCAGAGGCGATCGAAGTATTTCCCCGCAAGTGAGTTTGCGGTTCAATTACCACATCCGGCTGCAACTCTACTGTATCGTCGATCGTGATGCTGTTGGGATCGAGCAGCGTCACTCCCGCCGTCATCCACTTGTCCTTTATCCGCGTTTGCAAAATATCGCAAGCTGTGGCTAAATGTTTGCGATCGTTAATCCCCAATATTTCTTGATAATCTTCCACATCCACCGCCATCACCGGACTGAGGAAATTTACCGTATCAGTTAGGTAATATTCTTTTTGGTCATTATCTGCCTTCAATTCTGGCAAAATTTTCTCTAAATCCGGCCAGTGAAAGCAGTAAACACCTGCATTAATTCGGTGATTTTGCTTTTGAGCTTGTGTGCAGTCGCGGTGTTCGACAATTTGCTGGACTAAGTTTTGACTGTCGGTAAATACTCGTCCGTACCCTTGGGGATTAGGTAAATTAGCTGTCAATAAAGTAGCAGAGTTTTGGTGCTGTTTGTGAATGGCCATCAATTGTTTGATAGTTTCTGCCCTCAGCAAAGGTACATCCCCATTTAAGACCAGCAAGTCTCCTTGAAATCCCTCTAAGTGAGGCAGCAATTGTTGGATGGCATGACCGGTTCCCAATTGTTCGGTTTGTTCGACAAATTCTAGAGTAGGAGATTGAGGATTTTTCCCTGATAATTCTTGACCTCTAATCAGGGATTCTTTAACGATTTCACCTCGATAACCGACGATGACAAGTCGCCGGGTAATTTGAATTTCTTGACAACTTTGGAGGACTCTCTCAACTAGCGTTCGACCGCCCAATTCGTGTAGAACTTTAGGCAAGTCAGATTTCATGCGCGTGCCGCGTCCAGCCGCTAAAATTGCTATTGCTACCATTGTGCGATCGAGTTATTTGCTATAAAAAATTGAATATTGACTAAATGATGATATCACTCGCTGTCCGCCGATGGCACTGCGATCGCACAATTTTTTAATCTCAAATCTCGAATCCGCGCGATCGAGCATTTTTCCAGCCGGATGCTGGTTGTAGGGGCGACGCTGGCAATATCTGGACTGGCCCGCCCGGTATCAAAAACCTGGTTGCAGCAGCAGTATTTGGCGGCTGAGCAAGACGACTTGCATTCCTCACTACAAACCTGAGTTCGGCTTAAAGCCAAGCAATGCAACTCATTCCCCAAGGGATGCCAGGGGAGCGACAGTGAGAATTTGCATCTTTGGGCTGGGATTTGCCGCGATATATTATACTATTCAGTAAATTTCAGTTAGGGTGTTTTTAACTTAAAAAAACTATTTATGAATTTTTCATTCCTTCTGCATTATCAGGTGTCCAGCTATGACAGAGCTTAATTTTCAGGAACTTGCCAAGCAGGGAGATATTGCCACTGCGATCGCATCTTGGCTCAACAGCCAGTTGCAATCTGAAGGCATCACAGCCTCCGCTAATCTCGACGGCGACTGTTTGGATGTAATTCTTGAGGCCGAGCAGGTACCGAAAGAAAATACATTAGTTGATTTTGTTCGCACAGAGCTGACGAATTTGCAGCCGGATTCGATTCGCAAAGTGAAGGTTGAGGGCCGAGAAAGCGGTCAGATTGCTGCTGCTTGGAGTCAAGAGTTTAGTTTGGAGAATAGCACTTTTGAACCGCAGAGCTTTGCAGGAGAATCTGTACCAAATACTGCTGTGGTTAATATGGACGATCGCACAGAGATGGAGAACAATATTGAGGAGGAAAAACCGTCGGAACTTGCTGCATTTGAGAACCGACTGCGATCGACTTTCATTGTAGTTGGGCTAGTAACGGGTATGTTGGCGATCGCCGTGGTGGCGTTTGTCGGTAAAATTTTGAACCAGCCAGCAGCAACTGCGGGGAATAATCCCGATGAAACAGCAAATTTAGCAACTGCACCGGATACTGCGCCAGATACTTTTCGAGAAGCCGTTAACAGCGCACTCAAAGCAGCAGAGTTAGGGCGATCGGCAAAAACCAAGGAAGATTGGAGTACAGTTATCGATCGTTGGCAAGAAGCCGTCTCATTAATGAGAAGAGTACCAGTTTCTAGCCCCAACCATCAACTAGCTCAAGCAAAAGTAATCGAGTATCAGAAATATCTGCTTTACGCTCAAGAAGCAGCAGTAACTCCCCCTCTGCCAACTCCAACTCCCGCACCCGCCGCAAAATCACCTGCGGAAAAAGCAACTCCTAAAAAATCAAATTCGCCCAAAGAAACTTCGGAAAAAGCAACTACTAAAAAATCCAATTCTGAAAATAGAGTTTCAGAGAAAGAAACTTCTAAGAAATCTCCTTCCGACAAAGCAGAACCAGAGAAAAAATCTCCTTCAAGATAATGTTAAAATATAGATTTGAATAATTATGACTGACAACACTTTAATCGTTTCTCCTGAATGGTTAGCCACCAATACCGACAATCCGCAAGTGGTAATCATTGACTGTCGTTTTTCCCTTGCTGACCCTGAATTGGGACAAAAACAATATCAAGAAAGCCACATTCCAGGAGCTTTCTATTTAGATTTAAACCGCGATCTCGCGAGTTCAGTTGGCAAACACGGCGGTAGACATCCGCTGCCAAATATTGAAGAATTAGCTGATAAATTGAGCGCGATCGGCATTAATTCACCAGAAACTTTAGTCGTCGCCTATGACGATTCGCGGCTGGCTTTTGCCGCTCGTTTGTGGTGGCTGCTGCGATATATGGGACACAGCCAAGTCGCTTTGTTAGACGGCGGTTTCAGCGGCTGGAAAGCGGCGGGCTATCCGGTAACAAATATTTTGCCAGACGCCCGCGAGGGTAAATTTGTTGCTCAATTGCAGCCGGATTTGGCGGTAGATATTGAGGCGGTAAAAGCGCGTAAAGACTTGCCGGGAAAGGTTTTGGTTGATTCGCGAGAAAGCGAGAGATATGAAGGTTTGCGGGAGCCGATCGACCCCATTGCAGGTCACATTCCGGGTGCGGTTAACTATCCGTGGCAAGGGGTGACGGATGAAACGGGAAAAGTGCGATCGGCATCCGAACAAAAACAGAGGTGGACGGAATTAGAAAAAGCCGAAGAAATCATCGTTTACTGCGGTTCCGGGGTGACGGCTTGCGTTAATTTACTGTCTTTAGAAATCGCTGGAATTCCCGATGCTAAACTTTATGTCGGTAGCTGGAGTGACTGGTGTTCTTATCAGTTGTAGGGTAGCGGGCATTGATGTCAACTTAACCTTAAACTCTCAGTCCGGCAGCGGTTGAAACAAGAGCCTCAAAGCGAAATTCCTCGCTATCAGGACTAATGAGTTCTTCAGTCATCTTTGAGAGGACTTTATCTATAAGGAATGAGAATTAAATAACTTCCACAAGATTGTGGGATGGGCGTCCCGCCCGTCCAAAAAGGACGGGCGGG